>DATEAU010000022.1:0-8594 GCA_035288165.1 Bathyarchaeia archaeon | reverse complement strand
TAGAGCTCTGATACTTTCGCGGGGTCGGTTGTGAAGGTTATTTGTACTTTCTCGATTATGGGCAGTTCGCTTTTGAAAAGCCTTACCAAGACTTTGCCGATGTAGTCGAAACTGTTCAAGCCTTTCTGGAAAGACTTCTTGCATAGACGCAGCCAGATGTCGTATCGTTGGTTGAGGTGCATGAAGCCCTCGATGTAGTTCATGTAGCCGTGAATGCGTCGTTCAATTACGCCTTCAAGCGCTTGGTCAATGCTGGCACCTGCGGCTTCAACGAGGATGCCGAGCGGGTATACTCCGCCTTCCTTCATGTCTTTGATGTCGGGGCCGATTATGGTTATTTTTCCATCTTCAACTTCGTCCAGGGGTTTGACCTTGGCGAGTTCAAATTTTTCTTTCATGCTTGGACCGCCAAGTTCTACTTGCATGTCGTTTCTGCGTATGCGTTCTCCTTCGTAGATTACGCCAACGTCTACTGGTATATCTTTAAACATTGACATTTTTATTGACCTCCATCTTCAAACTTTGAAGTCATTGCTATAATAGTAGTTATCCAGTCTTTGACATTGGAGCTAGGCAAAGACCAAGTTGCATGTGGAGTATACATGTTGTCTAGGTTTATAGCCTTAAGCTTAGGAGCAAAGTTCTTCAGTCCTGAAAGAAGCTCAACGGTGGTCGGAATAGGGAGACCCACGAATAGCACCATATCGTGCTGCCCTTGCGATTCAACACCCATCCATTCAGGGTCAACTAGCCTGCAGCCTATTTCTGTTGCAGACATTGAATCGCTTGGCGTGTAGCCTCTCTTTAGGAATTCATTGACAGTTTGTCCTGTGGCAACAACTGGAATTGCTGCTTTGCGAGCGAACTCTATAAGGTACTCAATAAGGTTCTTTCCTTCATACTCGGTTTCGGCGGCATTTGAACCTACGACGAGAACTGGACGAAGAGCCTTCTTAATCAGGTCAGCAGCAACATTTGCGTTAGATATTATCATAGCTTTCTTCGAACCAGAAACTTCAGCCAGCGCCCAAGGTCGGTCTATCCATCGGTTGTCCTCAGGCAGAACTTGAGGCACGGGTTCTCCGGACAGTTTTTGCACTGCTGAATACTCAGGAGGGCACACATCGAAGCAAGCTCCACATTGGGTGCATTTGTTTTGGTCGACCACATGAATTTTGTCGATCGCTCCCTCGATGGCGTTGTCTTTGCAACTCATGGCACAATACTGGCAGCCGGTGCATTTCTCAGGGTTAATGTAGAATTTCAGCAGTTTTTTGCAGACTAATGCAGGGCACTTCTTTTCTACGATGTGAGCCATGTATTCATCTTTGAAGTGTCGAAGAGTAGTCAACATTGGATTAGCTGCTGTCTGACCTAAGGCGCAAAGGGATGAAACACGCATCTCTTCGGCAATCTTTTGGAGAGTCTCGAAATCGCTCGGTTTCCCGTTTCCAGCAACTATGTCATCCAATATTTTGCGTACTTGTTTTAGGCCTTCACGGCAAGGGACACATTGTCCACAAGATTCGTCACATAGGAAGTTGACGAAGTATCGTGCTACGTCAACCATGCAGGTGTCTGAGTCCATCACAATCATTCCACCTGAGCCCATCATAGAGCCTAATTTGGTAATTTCATCAAAGTCAACAGGGCAATCAAGGAACTGTTTTGGGATAACTCCGCCTGAAGGACCGCCCGTTTGGACAGCTTTGAATTTTTTGTTGTTTCGAATCCCGCCGCCTATCTTAAAAATAACATCTCTCAGCGAGATGCCCAAGGGAACTTCAACTAGACCCGTGTTGGTGACTTTACCTGCTAGAGCGAAGATCTTTGTCCCTTTGCTGCTTTCAGTGCCTATAGATCGGAACCATTCTGCGCCGTTGTTTATGATTAGTGGAACGTTTGCATAAGTTTCAACGTTGTTGAGTACGCTGGGTTTGTCGTAGAGACCTTTTTCTGAAGTGTGGACGTATTTGGGTCTCGGTTCACCTACTTTACCTTCTATGGCGTTCATGAGAGCACTTGATTCGCCTGAAACGAAGGCACCTGCGCCCCTGTGAATGCTTACTTTGAAGTTGAATCCTGAGCCAAGAATGTTTTTGCCCAATAAGCCATATTTTTCGGCTTCATCAATTGCTATTTGCATGTTTTCCACGGCAAGTGGGTATTCCTGGCGAACGTAGATGAAGCCCTCCGTTGAGCCAACAGCGTATGCAGCGATGATCAAGCCTTCGAGTATGCCGTGCGGGTTTCCTTCCATCAGAGCCCGGTTCATGAAAGCGCCAGGGTCACCTTCGTCACAGTTCACAATAACGTATTTTGGCTCGCCAGGTGCATTGCGCGTTGATTCCCATTTGCGCCCAGTTGGGAAGCCTCCGCCACCGCGACCGCGCAGTTTTGATTTTTTGACTTCTTCGAGCACCTGCTCTGGGGTCATTTTGTAAAGGGATTTAGCTAATGCAGAGTATCCCCCAAGTGCAATATAATCTTCTATCTTTTTAGGGTCTACCTTTGCGTTATTTTCCAGGAGAAGCCTGTGTTGATATTTGTAGAAGGGCACATCTGACAACTTTTCAATGGTTTTCCCAGTTACCGCATCATTGTATAGCAAGTGTTCAACAAGCTTGCCCTTAAGTAGGGTTTTTGAAACGATTTGGGGCACGTCGGCAGCTTTTACCTTGAAGTAGTAGATTTCTTTAGGATAAATGACAAGCCGTGGGCCTTGTTCACAGAAGCCTAAGCAGCCTGTTTCGCGTATTTTGACTTTGCCTTCTAACCTATACTTCTTAAGTTCTTCTTTTAAGGCGTCTAGCACCTCTTGTGCACCTAAAGCTTCGCAACCGGTACTTGTACACAGAGCAATGGTTAGTTGTGCGGGGTCTTTTCTTGAGAGGATCTCTGCCCGTAGTTGTTCCAGACCAGATGGACTCTCGAGGGGTTTCATGATCAGGCGCTCCTTTTTCGCGCGATTATTAGCTCAATCTGTTTAGGCGTCGCAGTTCCATAGTATTTACTGTCGATTTCCACTACTGGTCCTAGGGCACAGCAGCCCAGGCAGTTTACTGGTTGCAGTGTGAATTCTAGGTCGTTTGAAGTCTCGCCAGCTTTTATTCCGATGGCTTTTTCGGTAGCGTCCATAACTCTTTGCCCGCCGCGCACGTAACAGGCGGTTCCTGCGCATACTCGAACTAAATGTTTGCCGCGTGGTTTGAGACTGAAAGCGGTGTAGAAGCTTACAACTCTGTAGATCTCGCTTACTGGAATTCCAAGGCGTTCATTTATCCTGTTGACAGCTTCTACAGGTATCCAGTTCAGTTCGCGTTGTATGTCAAGCAGTAGTTGTATGAGGACGCCCTCTTTAGCGACGTATTTGTCAATTATTCTATCTATTTGCTCTTTGATCATTCACCCCACCTTCTTTTCCATTGCTCGTTGCGCTTGTATTTCTTTCAGGATAGGCGCAATATGCTCTTTTGCGCGGGTTTTCTTAAATTGAGACAAGGCTATGATTTTGTCTGTTTTGACGTTGCTTTTAGTGAACTCTACTTTTTCTAGCAGAGTGCGCCCTTTCTCCGTTCGCACAATTACACTTGTTGAGCAGCCGTTATCGCTTCCCACAGACCCAACTGCGATGTCAGCGAACATTGCAGGGAAGTCGTTGCAGTAAACGCAGCCGTTTTCTATGGCGTTATCGAGTTGCTGCACGTTGCAGGAGGATTCTTCGCTATTAACTTGCACTATGAATTTTTCATCCCGAATCTGGGTTTTTTCTGCCTGGTCTAAGTCAACACCTAGGAGTTGCTTAGTTTCTTCCTTGAGCTTCTTAGGGTTGAAGGAGTGTCTGCAGAACAGCCCTATGGAAGTTATGTCTAAGTCTGGGATTTCCTGTTGAAGAGCTTGCTGCATTTTCCGCACTGCACGAATCTGGCAGGGTAAACCCACAAAGGCCATTTTTCGTTTTCCTTTTTCGATTGCCTCCAGCAGTTTGGACATCGTCTTTACCCTCAGGAACGACGCTTCTTTTGCTTTCATTATGTCGTCAGTGTTTTCGGCGATTACTGCCTCGGCGGTGTAGCTGTTTTTGCGTTGAACGAAAACTGCTGTATCGAATAAGGCGTTTTTGAAACCAGCAACCAGCAGAGCCTTAACGAAACTATCTTGTCCCGCGTTGGAGGTTTTTGCTGAAAATATGTCACTGTGGACACCCAAGTTTTCGTCACTTGGCCCTTTCAGCGGAGGCACAACAGCGTAAGTGTGAATTCGAATCCTTTTTGAACCCGTTGGACAAACCAGGGCGCAAGCGCCGCAGCCAATGCAATCGTCGGAGAACCTATGGTATGGCGCGGTGACTTCACGTTCGACACTGCGTTTTGCAAAATTTATAGCTGAAACACCTACTAGTTCTTTGCAGACTCGGATGCACAAACCGCAGAGGATGCAATCTTCGTCTTCGTTGGATACCCACAGACCGTGTTCTTTTATGCCGCATGCCTGTCCTAGGTTTTTCAATTTGACGGTTTTTGGGCAACGCGCCATTAACAGTTCTAGAATACCTTTGCGGACGTTTAGGACATTCTCGGATTTTGTTTCAACAACTACACCCGCTTCGATGGGATAGTTGCAGGAGGTTACGATTCGCTTTTTTCCGTGTTTGTTTGTGACTTCTACGGAGCATAAACGGCAAACGCCAAAAGGCGAAACTACACTGAGGTAGCAAAGTGTGGGTATGTAAATACCGAGTTGTCTTGCAACTTCTAGTATAGATTTGCCCTCTTGGGCTTTTACTTCATTGCCGTCGATTATTATTGTGACTTCTTTAGGTTGTTCCATTCATATTCCAACTGCTTATTCTTTCATTTTCCTAACCATTCTTGGAAGCAGCGTTGGGTCTGGAATTATGGTTTCTTTCCAGTTCTTTTTTTGCAGAACCTTCATAATTTCGTCTTTCATTGTGATAGGTACGTCAGCCATTGTTCGCACGAACAAGTGCAGGTCTTTGGGCATTGATCCGTATAGCCGCTTGTTTAAGTCAATATAGTGCGACAGTTTGGTTGCGCGTCCCTTCCAAGTGTCGTTTGGTCTTATAGTCAGTTTGGCTATGGAGACCATGACCTCTTCTTTGGTTTCAACGGTTTGGAATAGGTGTTCTGGTGCTGGTCCAACGTAGACTTTTTCTCCAGTGCGCGCATCAATATTGTACCAGTCTTCTGGCTTGTCTGCTCTGCCTAAGAGCATACGCCGATATTTGCTGCCGTGTGGACCAACTAGCACTGGAACGCCTAAACGCCAGAAACCAGCCGCAATAGCTGAGGCTTTCTGTGAGTATGCACCCCAAGCTAAGCCGACCGCGCCGACACGGTTGTAGATGTAATCGGCAATTTCCTCATAGTTCCCTCTCAGTGGTCGACGGGCGAATATGCTGGCAACTTTTATTGCTGCACCTGCAATATGGGAGTTTGCAACGCAAGAACCGACATTGACTACGCCTCCAGCTTCAAAGTTCCCTGGGAACTCTTCATAGAGTGTTATTCCTTCATCGTTTTTGTAGGAGCCTGCGGACATGGCTGCGCAACCAGAAGTTACAACGATATAGCGCCTGCTGGCGAACTCTCTGCATATATCGTAGACATCTTTGCCACCTTTGGGATAGTTAGAGCAACCTACAACTGCAAGTATTCCAGGTATTTCGCCAAGAACGATTGGGCTGCCGACATTGCGGATTTCTACGTCTTGGATGGCCCCTCTGCCTGTACGGCAGAAGTTCTTTTCTTCAAACATTTGCTTCTCGCCAGCTTTCACTATGAAGCTGTGAATCGCAAGCTTATCGGGGCAAACTTCTTCACATTTTCCGCAGCCGATACAGGATTCATATATTTCAGCAAGTTGGTCAAGTTTTCCTTCGCTGGCGGCCTTTAGAGCTTGTGGGATTTTTCGGTCTTGAGGGCAAGATCGTTGGCATAAGTTGCATTGTCTGCATGTTGACGATAACTGGACGATTTCTTCTACCGAAGGCAGAGAGTTGGTCTTTTTCCTTACTGGTGCAATTTTCTGAGCTACTCTAACTGCGACTTCTCCTACTTTTTCTGGGTCAAGTATCAAAACCCCAGAGACCTTGCCGCTTACAAGGTCATCGACTATTTCGTCTGCCGGGTCATTTGTGCGGTTCTCAAGGCCCATGCAATTCTTCTCAGACGCGGCAATAACTGGTGCCTTAACGCGTTCAGCTTCATTGAAAATATCTGCTCGGACACATTGCTCGTCTAAGATGACTACGTCTGCGAGTCCGCTTCGTACAAAGCGCAGTTGCCATGAGATTGGGCCGACGATTTTTCCAGCCTTGAAGTACCTTGTGATATCGTGTGCGGTGCAACATAAGCCCACCACTTCAAGGTTTTCTTCGAGTTTGTTTTCTTTAAGGTAGTCGATAATTCCGACAGAAGGAATCACATTGTGGCCTATACACATTATAACTGGTTTTGACTGGTCAACGGTTCCGATGCCTAACCTAACAAGGGGCGCTTCGGGATCACACTTTGGGAAGTTCAGCGTGGAAACTTGGGCGATGTCGCCGACTTCCATTCCAAGGTGGTCAATCATACCGACATGAAATACTTTGGATTCAAAATCAAGATTGTGACCCTCTTGACCCGTATGTGCTACAGCGAGAGCTTGTGTAATCTGTTGTTCAGCATAATCTAACACTTCTTCCAAGTCTCCTAGTGTTTCAGGTTTGATGCCGCAGACAAGACGGGTGATTGGTGCTTCAATTTTGATGTTTAAGCCGCCAACTTCTAGAGGAAATTTACGACCATATTTTTCAATCAAGTGATGAACCAGATGGCGAGAGTGCGCAGTATGAGTTGCAGCTCCAACACAGCAGGACAAAAGCACCATACGAGAAGACTGACCCGCCATGTTGATTCCGCAAGCACCACGTTTTCCAGCCGTCAAATCACACTTGCCATAAGTGCAGAGACAACAAAGATCACAAGAAGGCATGTAGAAAGGCTTGTACCTGTTAAGAAGCTTCATGTCCCAATCTCTTAGAGTAGTCAAGGACGGCATCGGCGTGGGCCCCATGGGCTCAGCCCAAGAGTCATCGACAACTCTGCCAATAGAAACTTCAAGATTCTTGATCAGTCCCATGCGGGTTTTCAATTCGCCAATCTTTACGTTTACGTTTTTGCTGGCCAACTTTCGAAACCTCTGTAAAGGTTCTACCAGTACCAACAATACATTGTTTTTAAACTTTTCCAGTTTTTTTGAGCAAAAGTAATGGTGGACTGAGAAGAACGTAAGCACATTTAAGACACAAGGAACTCGGCTCTATGGCGGGAGATAACCTAGCTTTCGCAGTATCTCCTTAACAGAGACATACGCTGGATTGTCCGAAGGTAGACCCAGCAGCGATTCGCCTTCCAGAACGAACTCGTCTAATCGTTCGTCAGCGACAATCTTGCCCAAGTACTTGAAGTTCAACTGTGTTTCTGCATGAACTCCGAGCTCCGCGGGGAACCGGTAACCGCCTACGAGGTAGAAGTTGTCAAACTCCATTTGGACCTCTTTCGCGATGCGATTCGCCCTCAAAACATGGTCCATGGACTTTTTTGAATGGTCCAGAATATCGAAGACATCGTTAACCTTTGAGGTGATGCGCCTGTTCAAATTCTCAAGTCCAGCGGGCGAGTCGATGAGCACGTACTTGTAGTTCTTCGTCAAAGACCCCAACGCCGCTTTCAAAGCATTGTTCGGCATGCAATAACATCCTTCGACCCACTTGGTGCCGACGGCGAGAAAATCGAAACTATCGCTCTCAAACAAGCCGTTAGACCAAATCTTGCTCTCTATGCGTTCGGCGGGCGGAACACCAACCGTGGTTCCTCCCTGCTCGATGAACGTGCTCACAAGCAAATCGGCTATGGTGGATTTTCCAGCTTCCTTCAAGTCTACGCCAACCATCTCAGCCAGATTCTGGTCAGGGTCAGCGTCCACGAGCAAAAGTGGAGCTTGACCACTTTCGATGAAGCATTTAGCCATCAGAGCCGTGAAACTTGACTTTCCTGTTCCGCCACGACCAATCGTTACAAGAGTCTTCATCTTGGAAACACGCCTCAAATGCTTTTCTTAAGCAGCGCCTCACATATATTGTCTATGGCTCGAACCGCCTCAATCTCCCTGTTCTTAAGCGGGGTTTCCCCAAGCATATCCGCCTCAGTTACCTTCGCGTCAAATGGGATAAGCGCCATAATGGACAAACCGTTTTTCTCAGCAAAGCTTCTGATGGCTTCTTCCTGAGTGGAGTTCATCACTCTGTTCCCAACGAGGTATAGGTGCTGCATTCCAGCTTTTGAGGCTAAATCATAAATGTGTTTGGCGATTTCCAATGATTTAAGGTTCGAATCCGCAACTATAAGGAGCGCGTCAACATGTCTCGCGGTGCCCCTGCCAATGTGCTCAACTCCCGCTTCCAAATCCAGAACGACGGCTTCGTCGCGTTCCACGATTAGGTGGCGAAGCATAGCGCGAATGACTGAGTTTGGGGCGCACATGCATCCCGCTTCCATCGCTTTGACAGTGCCCATAACAATCAAGCT
>DATEAU010000021.1:0-3308 GCA_035288165.1 Bathyarchaeia archaeon | reverse complement strand
AAGGTACCATAAGCACCAGCGGCAGAATCGTGAAAGCGGCGAGCATTAGCCAAAGAGAGGTTTTTTCGTCAAGTTCTTTGCGTTCGCAGAACGAGTTAAGGACGAACCCAACGCCGAAAGCTAAAAAGCAGGTGGCTATTAGGCTGGCGACGGGTTGAAGCTCATTATTTTGAAGTCCGATGGCGATTGGCAAAACTAGAAATAGGCCAGTTATTTGGAGGAGAAAACCGAGATTGCCAATGACTTTGCGTTTGTTTTCCAAGCTTCAGCCTCAGGTTAGCGAGTGCGTCATGGTTTTCATTAGAATAGCAGATTTACATGGACATAATTATAACACTTTCCCAAATTCGGGCAACTCGCACTTCCAAATAGCCTAGAACCTATGCGAGAGCATGTACAGGTAACTGTGTTGGGTTACAGTAGCTTTTTATTTTTTCTAAGCCACAAAGCTATTCAGATAAGCTTTGAAGAGCGTCGTTGAAAAACTCCGGCAAGTCGGGTTAACCGAGTACGAAGCTAAGGCATACACGGCACTGTTGAATACGCACTTGTCCACAGCTACGAAAATCAGCGAAAAATCAGGTGTTCCCCGAACACGGATTTACCAAGTGCTTGAGCAGCTTCAGCAAAAAGGCTGGATACACATAATCTCAGGCGTTCCACTCCTATTCAAAGCAGTTGAACCCGCGAGAGTGTTTGAGAAAGTCAAAGAAGACTACGCTGAGCTGCTGGAATCCGCCAAGACGACGCTCACAAAAGAGGTGAATAACGTGAAAGAAAAATTCGTAGTTAAGAAATTTGACATTGGCTTAGACGGATTGAAAACAGAGATTAAGAAAGCGAAGACCGTGGAAATCAGCAACGCCACCACAACCTTCATAAAAAAAGTGAGCGACTCGTTCCAAAAAGATGCAAAAATAAAAATCCTGCTTTACCCAGGCGAAAACAAAGCAAATGGCTTAAGCAACATCGAGTTCAAGCATGCAGAAATTGCCATCGTCAGTATCGTCCGAAACAAAGAAGTCCCATCCATGTCCATCACCCTCGACGAAAACCGCACTTTCACCGCCTTCCAAGACCCAGTCGACCACCATTTCATCGTGGACGAAATGCTCTACGACGAATGCTCCCGTTGCTTCTCGGAATGGAGCAACATGAGCTGGAACAACGCAACACAAGCATAAGGAGAACGTAAACATGCCCATCGTTGATGGAAAATACGAAGCAAAAATCGGCACAACGTTTGCTACGCCTGAAGAGGGAATAGCCGAAATCAAACGAACCATCCAGAAATCAAGGCGAATCAGAATCAGCAACATCCCGATGAACCTGCTTGAAGAGCTGAAGCCACTGCTGAAGGACAAGGATTTAATGATTATCCTGCCACTGAACGAGAAGCCAACCGAGGAACTCAAACAACTCGCACCCACAGCCACCACCAAAGCCCGCATATACGTCGACTACCATGGACAAGAAGCCAACCAAGGTTCAATCAACTTCGCCAGCACCATCTACAACATCACATGGACAAACAACAAAATCCTCGGCATCTCCACGATGGAATACAGCAAATGCGTCAAATGCTTAGCAGGAACATTCGAAGGTGGCTGGCGATACGCACAGAAATGGTGACCAACCACCTCACAAAAGCTTTTTCAACTGCCCAATATCTTCCAAGAACCTTTTTCTCATTTTAGTGAACCGCATCACCGCCGAAGGATGCACGGTTTCAACGTAAATTGGGCCTTCCACTTTTGGAGATTGCCAAGCAACTGCACCCATCAAAACCACGACTTTCGGCTTAATCAGATTAATCTGCGCAGTCAGGTAAGGAGCACAAGCTTCAATCTCGTCTGGAAATGGTTTTCTGTTTTGCGGGGTTACGTGCTTAACAATGTTCGTGACGAAGACTTCCTCGCGGTTAATCCCATTCTCAGCAAGTACTTTGTTCAGGAATTTTCCCGCTCTTCCCACGAAAGGCTTCCCCGTTTTGTCTTCTTCTGAGCCTGGGTTTTGTCCGACCAGCATGAGTTTTGAGTTTGGTGGTCCTTCGCCTGGAACAGCGTTTTTGGCGCCTTGCCATAGTCGGCAGTTTCTGCAGTTGCAAATCTGCTGGTTCAATTTGTCGAGTGCCAAAAATAATGCTCCCTTGTGGTTGAGGCATGACAGTCACACAACCTTAAAAGGGTTCACGGCGAATATTTGCGTGGTGTTCCTGAAGGGTTTTGGAGGCTGGGGTAATCGCCAGTTTGATTAATTCGCGAACGATAAACTTCTTCTTCAACTTAGCATTGGCTTTTGAGCCTTTAGCTCCGACAGCAATTAGCTACTATGTTTCACGAACACTGAGAGACGTTAAGCAGCAAGGCTACATCTCAGACTTCAAAGTTAAAACCAAGAGAATCCACAAGTTCCACTACCGAATCTGGCTAGATTTAGATTTAACTGAAACGCAGACGCATTATGTGCTTGCTCACCTGTTACCTAGGCGAATAAAGTTTTTGAGGAGGTGGTTTAATGTCTGAAGAAAAGAAAGGTCATGCAAGGATAACTATCGACATAGAGATTAACGAGGGACTCATGGAAGCCGTGAAGGAAGGCATGTCGAAGATGCACTGGAAGATGATGCCTGACATGATGAAGAAAGAGGAAAAGTAAACAAGCTAAAAGTCCCCCCTTTTCTGTTTTTTCCCATTATTCTTTAAACAAAAACCTAGGAGAACACGCATAAAGTTTCTCATAATTCAAAAAGTCAAACAGGAAATCCCCATGGAAAAATGGGCGAAACTGCTTCCGCTACAATTCAAGTACTTCGAAAAACTTGAAAAAGAACGCGTGCTGGAGGTTGACTATCACCTTATTGGGCAGCAAGGCAATATGCTCGTAGTAAACGTTGACTCAGACGAAGCCTTATCAAAAGTCATCGGGCAAGACCCAATGTTCTTCCACCTCGAACGCGAAATCTACCCACTGTCAGCGCGGGAAACGCATGAGAAGCAAATCAGGCAACTGCTAAAAGCATGATTCCACCGCATCTTCTTGCGTGTCTTAAAGTAAGCCATCAAAGCCGCGTTTATCGCGATGAGAGTTAAAATGCCAACCAGAATCCGCACTGTCAGAGGCGATGTCGGAGGAAATTCTGGGATTATCTCAGGTTCCGTCTGAGTTCCTATTCTGAAGGCGAATGCGTCGGACGCTCCAATGTTCGCGCCACTTCCGTAAGCGTCTGCCGCGTACACCATTATGTTATGTGAACCTTGCGATAATCCTGTGAGAGTTATGTTTCCCGCAACGGTCGTGTTTCCGGT
>DATEAU010000020.1:0-4940 GCA_035288165.1 Bathyarchaeia archaeon | reverse complement strand
ATGGACTCCCAAATAACAGTTAAGTGGCCTTGGAAATGAGACAGGTTCCAGACTATTCTATTGGAGAAAAAAACGCAAGCCCCCATTTGGAAACATTATGGCTGGGTCTGAGGATTTACCGTGGGCTACTCTCAAACATGTTTGGGGTAAGAGTTCCGCTGTTTTGTGGGCACAAGTTAACGTACAACTGCAACCTTCGATGCAAAATGTGCCCCTTCTGGAAAAGATCAAGCAAGGATTCGAGCATAGAGAGGGAAAAAGCAATTCTAAGGCGGATTTATGATTCGGGTGCTTGTTCGATCGCATTTGAAGGCGGAGAACCACTTTTGAGAAAGGACTTGGTCGAAATTCTTGCTTTTTCTCGTTCGTTGCCTTTGCACACAAGCCTCATAACGAATGGGACTCTGCTCGAATCCAGAATAGACGAGATAGCCTCATACATCAATGGCTCCCTCTATGTTTCGCTAGACGGTCTAGAAAAAACTCACGACACAATTAGAGGCGTTAGTGGTTGTTTTAGAAAAGCGGTAAGAGGCATAACTGCATCTAGAGCGAAAGCCCCTGTGACAATCAACACAACGATAATGGCTGAGAACATTCATGAGATTGAAGATTTAGTGAAATTGGCAAAGGAGCTGGATGCGAGAATATCCGTGGCAGTAGCTTATCAGTACTGCAACGCTGAGGCGTCCGCACCTGCTAGTCACGAAATCAGAGAGATAGCTGGAAAACTTGTTGAGATGAAGAAGAAGGGTTATCCTCTCGTGAATTCAGTCAGCTATTTCAAAGTCATTACAAAAGAGAAGAATTGGATGTGCAAGCCTTGGGTATCAGTTAACGTTGGTCCAGAGGGAACGGTAGTCCTGCCCTGTTACGTTCGGAATGAATACTCGACTAGCGTTTCTGTTTTTGAAAATAGCATCAAAACTGCAATCTCTGGGTTTAACTGGGAGGAAACAAAGAACTGCAAAAACTGCAGTCTCCATTGTTATGTAGAGCCTTCTCTGGTACTTTCAGGGGATTTTCAGACTTTCCTGAATTGGGCATATCAAGTTTCTAGACTTTCTAAGAAAAAGAAAGAGTGAATTTCCAAGTTGTGCAATCTTTCATTTCTGCCTTAGCTGCATTCTTCTTAACTGATACTATTCCTTTTTGGCATTTCCTCTTTTGCTTCATAAGCTCTGCTTTCCGCTATAATCTCCCGATATGATGAATACGTGAATACTAGCCTGTTGCGGTTATGACTATGTCGAAGCTAAAATCAGTAATTCCACTTACGAGGGGGGAGACATTCAGAACTAGTTCAATCGGAATCACCTCACCTGCGCTAAGGATTCTACCCGAGTAGTTCCAGATTAAAGTTATGTTGCCAGAAGCGGTTGATGGGGTCCAGTTTGACGTTGCCAGCCACAAAGAAACCGCTGAATCGCCTTCATTCCTAACATAAACCATCACAGTGCTGTTTGAACCTGGCTCGATAAGCCCCCAGTCAAGCGAAAGAATTCTGTTTGTGCAGCCTTGATCCCAGTAAATCCCAACTCCAACCCCTCTCATGGAATATGCGTGAGCAACAGTTCTATTCGAACTTGAATTCACAATAATAGTGCCGAGAATAACGACCGAAAGTATGCACATCGTGGCGAGTACTGCTCTCCTGTGAACACGGTTGTTGGCTCGGACAACGAAAGGCGCCTTTGAGTTTACTACTCTCTCATTGACTTTGTTCAGTTCTTTTCTACGGCCCTGCCAAAACAATTAAAAACACCATATTATTTATTAATATATAATATACTGTGGGTGGTATAAACGCATGTGACTGTGGGACTACAGCTACAAACGCTTAATAGTCATTTGCACTTTTACGTTAGCTTAAGTGGAGTTGTGGATTTTGGGCGTCTTCGAGGACATATTTAATTTCATTACATCTGGAAGCATAGGCGGTTTGCCACCAATCGTGATAATGATTATTCCATTCGTCATCGGACTGATCGTAGGCTACCTAGTCCACAAAGTGCTGAAGATAGCCATCATCGCCGGGATTATTCTCGTCGTTGTCGCCTACTTCGGCTTTTTCGGTCTAAATCTTAGCGCTTTGAAAGATATAGCTGACAAATACGGCCCCATAGCAATTCAATACGGGACACTTCTCATAGGCATACTCCCGCTAGGACTTGGATTCATAGTTGGGCTAGTCATCGGCTTCATATTCTCATAAGCTGAACGGCCCCTCTGGCAAAGCGTAGAGAACAATCGATGACTGATGGTGAAATTACCATGACAGCAAGCGTGTCTCATAGCGGTTTACTAAACAATTTCTTACGCTGACGTTTTGAAAGAAACTGAACTCTAAATATTTTAGAAGTTTCCATTTATGCTATAAAAAACGAAATGGAAAGATGATGAAGCCTTAACTGTAGCTGTAGGTTCCCAGTCACACATCTTAAAATAAACCGCTCGCGCCTGCTAGATATAGAATAAATAAAGTGAATAAAAATGACAAGAAAAACACTGATAGTTTACTCGACAAAAACTGGAATAAATTCAGACGCAGCACATGCCATAGCTGAAGTGCTCAAAACAAAATACAAAATGGACGTAACTGTTGCAGACCTCAAAGATGGTCAGCCGGATATTAAACCATTCCAAAACGTCATCGTTGGCGGTGGCGTTGATAGCAAAAACGTTTACGGTGAAGCTGTAGATTTCTTGGAGAAAAACTTTGAAGGCAGGAACGTTGCACTTTATTTCGGCTGCGAGGATTACGAAACGCCTAAAGAGCAAAGCACCGAAGATAACTCAAGAAAAGTACTGGCTAAGAATAAGTCTCTCCTGCCTATTTCTGTTGCTGCCTTTGGAGGCTGCATGATTAAGCAGGGAAAACCTGTCATGGATGAGCTAAACATGAACAGGATAAGAGATTGGGCGACGGAGCTGGGAAAGAACTTTATCGCGCTCGAACCAATACCAGTCGTCGTTGAAGTGATTCCAGTAGTTGAGCATGCAAAGACGAAAGGAACGGAAGGATTTTTCGAGATCATATCTGATTCCGCTGGAAAGTTCCGTTTCCACCTGAAAGCCGCCAATGGAGAGATAATTGCTGTAAGCCAATCCTACGAAGCAAAAGAGTCGGCCATAACAGGGATTGCTTCAATAAAGAAGAACGCTCGAATCGCCAAAATCGCTGATCTCACAACGGCCGAAGGGGCTATGCCAAAGACAACGTATGCAGCTGGAATTATTCAAGACCCGGTTTTTGAAATTCAATCCAATGCTCCTGATAAGTGGCGTTTCCATCTGAAGGCTGCTAACGGGGAGATAATTGCTGTAAGCCAATCCTACGGAACAAAAGAGTCAGCCGAAAATGGCATCGCATCAGTGAAGCAGAATGCGCCAAAGGCCAAGGTCGTTGATCTCACAACGGCAGCGACTTAATTCTAAAAATCCCTTTCCTTTTTCGAAAATTTAGTTGCTAAGTTGTGCCAAGTTTTCTCTGTGTCTTTCTTTGTAGAATTATGCGTGCAAGCCTATAGCTAGACATTACTCTATACTGGTGCCCATGAGTGTTTCTGTAAAGCTTTTTCCCTTTTTCTTTCAATTTTGGTTTTCTTCTCATGTTGCTTCATCCTTTCCTATTATTGAAAATATTCGAATCACAACCATTTGAGCGTGTCCTTTGGCAAAGTTAGCGCGCGAGGATGCTTCAGCAGCAAGTTATCCTGTTAGCGCTATAGGAAACCTTCAAAATTCGAATAACACAACTATTCGAAAAACGAAGCTGGTTGTATATTTTGCGGAAAGTCACATAAACTTAAATACAAAATGGGTACAAAAAAATTAATCGGAGTTAAGAATGGCCAACGACGAAAACACAGACCTCCTCCTTGGCCTGGGTTTAAGCCTTAATCAGGCAAGGGTGTACTTAGCAATACTTAAGCTGGAAAAAACTACTGTGGGGCAGGTAGCGAAGTTTTCAAAAGTACGCAGGGAAGAAGTCTATAGGACTCTGCCTACCCTCGAAAAAATGGGCCTGATTGAAAGATTACTGGGCAAACCAACTGAAATCCGGGCTACTCTTATTTCGGATTCCTTAACTTTACTAGTGACGGAAGAAAAAAATAGATCCGATGAACGGTTGACGGGTATGAGGAGCATGGTCCAGAAGCTATCCCTCAAAGATTGGAAGCAACCGCCCCCTGGAGAAGAAAGCATCTACATACTGATAGCGGAAAAGAAAGCAATTTTGGCGAAGACATCAGAACTAATTAGGAACTCGACAAAAGAAGTCGCGTTGATTGCAGACAAAGCAAGAATCATGCCCGTTTTGGCTCAGTTTTCAGATGAATACAGACTGGCGATAAAAAAAGGTGCTCAGATTCGACTACTTCTTGAAGGAGAAAACCCGAATGGTTTGGTCAAAGAGAAAGTACAAAAACTTATCGGAAACGCTTCGGTTAGGGTTAAGTTTCACCGCGAACCGTTGAATCACTTTATAATGTCTGATGATAAAGAAGCCTTGATTACCACCTCCAAAGAAAGCGGGTTAGGCGAAAGCCCTTCTCTTTGGACTAACAACAGCAACCTCATAGGCGTACTGAGAACAGGTTTTGAATCCGACTGGGAAAAAGCTGAAAACTAACCTGCGAACCTCCTTACTGCTCAAGTTTCGAGTCTCAGTTTCTTCCAGCACTTGGAACGAATAGCGCAGGCACAAGCGTCAGAACGTCGGTGTGGGCTCGCACTAACACTGGCAAATTTTCATACATTAACTATTGTGTGCACCGAGAGAGTGGCTCGGAAGACGAGGGGGCACCATTTGGGGTTAGTTACATACTTTGCGAAAACGACCAAGAGTCTTAAATACAAATTGGTAGAAGATATTCACGGGAATTGGGAATGTCCAACGATGAAGACACGGTCCTCCTTCTTGGTTTGGGTTTGAG
>DATEAU010000019.1:0-2440 GCA_035288165.1 Bathyarchaeia archaeon | reverse complement strand
CTATTATGAACTCTTTTGAGGCTGAACTCACGGCACGCTCAATCATTTCGTCCGTTGAGAGCACAGCTGTAGCAAGTTCCGCTACCTCTGGGATGCATTCGGGGTGAGCAAGCACCTCAGCTTTTGGGTGAAGCTTTCTTAGCTCTTCGACGTCTTCTCCTTTAATGCGCTCGTGAACAGCGCAGAAGCCCAACCAAGAAATAATCTTTTTCTCCGGAACGCAACGCTGGACATGCGCAGCGAGGTTCTCATCCGGAATTATTATAACTTCATCTGAATCTAAACTTCGAACAATGTCCACGCAGTTACGTGAGCCACAACAGATGTCCACTTTCGCCCTGCATTCAACTGAAGTATTCATATACCCAACGATTGGCACACCAGGATATTTCTCCCGCAGCATTTCAATATCCTCACCTGTGCACATGGCGGCAAGGGGACAACGCGCAGTGGGATTGGCGTAAACAACCTTTTTGTCAGGATTAAGTAGGGCGGTCATCTCAACCATGAAGTCTGGTCCGCAAAAAACGATGGCATCGCATTCTATGTCGTTAGCTTTAACGGCGAGGCAGAAAGTGTCTCCTACGAAATCAGCGATTGCTTGGATTTCCGGCGCCTGATAGTTATGAGCAAGAACCGCAATGTTGTTGTTTTGCTTGAATTTGCGAATTTCTGCGATAGACTCCACGGCGTCTTAAGCTCCACGCAAACTTTAATCGTTTAGCAGCCACAACCGCTGCCGCCGCCGTTTTCCTCAGCTTTTTTCTTATACTCCCAATATGCGTCAGCATGTTGCTCGGTACAGAAATCTTTGCTCATGCGCGTAACGAACGTGGTGCCTTCGAGACTTTTTCCACAGTAGGCACATTTCTTTTTAAAGAATTTAACCATATGTTTCACCTTCCAAAATTAAGCATCTCAATATGATACTTCTTTGCAATAGAACAAAAACATGTTGTTTCCAAATAGTCTACCATTTGTTTTACCTCTCATGGCAGTTTCTTTTTCAACACTCGTCCACATATGGGGATTTCTTGCTATAGACATATTTTTAATTCTCCTTAGACGACTTATAACGCAATTATGGGGCCATCAGAATATAAATATATCTGCTAGAGACATATCTTAGGTTCGTATAAGGACTTGATACGTTTATTTTGACGCAACGATAGATTTTAAAATGTTATAGGCAAGGTTCTTTTCCTGCTTCACTTTGAAACCCACCAACTCTAAAGTATGCGCTGTTTCTCTATTTATGTTATCGAATCTGGTTATAACAGGATTAAACTTGTCCATCAGATAACCAATAAGTCTATTTTCGCTCTTAACATGCTCAATCATGAGCAAACGACCATCTTTCTTCAGCACCCTGCGCATTTCACTCAATCCTCTAAAGGGATTATGTACCGAACAGAAAACCATGGAGGTAAATACAGTATCAAAAGTTTCGTCCTTGAAAGGAAGATTTTGGGCATCATCCACCTGCAAGTCTATGCTTCCATCACAACTCCCTCGTTTCTTCTTGGCTAACAGCAACATCCCTTTGCTTGCGTCAATAGCTATAATCCGCTTGCCCCTTGGATAATCCTTAAAACTGCTTCCTGTGCCAACTCCAACTTCTAGAATGATACCTTCAGCTTGTCGTAGGATTTCTTTGCGTTTTTTAGAAACAAACCACTCAACAACGAAAAACATCCCATCGTAGAATTTAGCCACATGATCATAATCTATTTTTATTTTCATTTTAAATCAACCTACGTTGCAAATAACCATGCAGCGGAGAGAAATTTGCTCTTCCTAGACAAACCGCCCACCATCAACTCGCAACACCGCCGTTTATCGCATAAAACGATTTTTGTCATCTATTGTACATCCAGTTGATGTATTCTTCTGTGCCGTTGAAGTACTTGTCCATATAATCGCTGAACACACGGTAAACATGCACGTCGTTGCCAAGCGAAGGTCGCCAAATAGACAACCAATTATAAATCTCCGATGAAATACTATTAGCCGCAATGTCCCCCAACGTGTCGCGGCTATAGTAGCGCCGAGCTGGATTGAGAATCACTATTCTGTCGCTTGAAAACGGAATCACAACCGCAACGTCGCCTGCCGTTGCACCAGTTATCCATATATTTTCAACCGTGAACTGTTTGTTGAAGTACGCTCGTATCATTGAGGTAAGCAGGATGGCCATGTCTTCGCAGTCGCCACTTTTGAGGCGTATGGTTTCATTAGCGAACTGTGCCATCTGATCACTGTGCTCTAATCCGTTTGTTAAGGCGTCAGCTGGGTCGTCTGGAAGCCTGGGATACAAACCATCTTCACGGTATTCTATGTTGGTGACAACCCAGTCATACATCGCCTTAATGTCTTTCCAGTAAGAATCAGGATCTGTAATGTTTCCAACTTTCCCCGTAATGTTATGCACTAACTGAAC
>DATEAU010000018.1:0-6207 GCA_035288165.1 Bathyarchaeia archaeon | reverse complement strand
TCATGGGAAAAACCAAGGGGAGTACAACTGGCAAGATTTTTCGTTCATGTAAAACCTGTTTAATCATGCCGAGCGCCATGCTGGGGATGTCCGCGTGAGCTTTCGGAACGCAAATCACGTCCGCCGCCCTTAGCATCTTTGCAGCTTTAATTGTGATGAGTTCGGGGTCGCCTGGACCAACGCCGATTCCTACGACTTTTCCAACCAAGCGTTTTTCACCTTAAGCCTTCGTCGCCGATACTATGGTTATCGGGTTTCTCGCAAGCATCATTGTTCCCGAACCTATATCCTTTCCCTTCGCAATCGATAGAGACGTGACATCGATGTCTTTTGCATTCAGCTTCTTTATTTCATCTAGCGCTGTGGTTGCCGTTTCCAAGAGAATGGCGTTTATGACCATTCTGCCCTCTTTTTTCAATTTTTCAAAGGAAACCTTCATCACTTCACGAAGATTTTTACTTCCACCAATCATGACGGCGTCAAGCTTCGGAAGGTTCAGAATTGCATCAGGCGCTTTCCCATGTATTATTTGCACTATGTCTTGGGCATCAAACTTCTCCACATTGCTCCTAGTTAACTTAACTGCTTCCTCTTCCTCGTCGACGGCGAAAACCTTTCCTTTATAGCCCACTTGGAGGGCTGCTTCAACGGTTAAGCCTCCCGTTCCGCAGCCAACGTCCAACACGTAAGCTCCTTCCCGCAGGCGCGCTTTCGAGATGGTGACTACTCGAATCTCTTCCTTGGTGGGTCCTGGCACTTTGTCGCTTTGCAGAAAAAGTTCGTCTGGAATCCCGGGCGTCTTACATTTCCACATGGCAATCAGTTGCTTCTAGCATTGTTTCTGACTTATTTGTTTGCGGTTGGGTCTTATGACCATTACGCACAGAGGGCGAAAAGTCATTCCTGAGACGCCCTTCAATGTGCTTTTTTCTACCCGTTCATTATTGAGCGTCAAGTTTTCGCAGACAAAAGCAGGAGTATCTGAGGCTATTCCTTTGTCGATTAGGAACTTGGCGATGTTGCTGGGAACGAATACTTTTGGATTGGGAAGCAGCACGACATCACTTCCTTCCTTAACAGCGGCAAGCAGTTGTTTCTTTTTCTCAAGGCTTGCACCTTCGTGAAAACTGAACAAGTCAATTTCATCCCAAGTCATGGCGAGTTTAGCCGCGCACGCCTGAAGTGAGCTTACGCCTGGAACAACATCCACATCAACATTTTTCCCTTTAGTGGCATTTCGAAATGTTCGCAAAAGACCTGAAAATCCTGGGTCACCCGTTGATAAAAGTGCGACTGTTTTGCCTTCTTCAGCATAATCAACGCATTGTTGCAGGGCTTCGTTCAAGTTCTTAGCAGTCAACTTGAGCGTTTCGCCCTTGATGTCGTTCTTGAATAAGCTGAGTACTCTTTCAGCGCCCACGACAAGCTGTGCTTTTTGTACTATTTTCCGTGCAATCGGAGTCACGTAATCAGGGGAGCCGGGGCCTGCTCCGACTATGGTGATTTTTGCCATGGCTTTATGCTCCTGGCGTTTTCGTCGGTGCCCAAGACGACACCGTCTAATGAAACCATTATTACGCTTATTCTTGCTCTCTTCTCAACTCTTTCTGAGACGCGGGAGTTGACTTTTTTGGCTATCCTGTCAAAAGTCTGCTGCAACAAGTTGGCTTCTTTCAGAATTGCAATCGCTTCTTCCGTAGTGTTCGACTGCAAAATCCTGTTTAAAACTTGCGAATCCGCGCCAACAGCGCCCGCATAAGCCGCTACCACCTCGTTCCGCGCATCAGCAACCTTGTGATGTGTGTTGAAGATGTTGGCTGCTAGCTTCACAAGTTTTCCAGGATGCCCGAGAAGGATAATTTCTTTTACACCTTTCTCGACGGCTTTGTCCAACATATAACCCATAAAATCGCCCGTTTGAACAATAGCGTCTTCAGGAGGATTAAACAGTTTCCGCGTGATTCGGTCGCCTATGTTGCCTGGAACCATAAAAATCCGCGTGTACCCTTTCGCTAATGCCACGTCGATCTGTGGAACCAGCGACCGCCTGCATGCCTCAAGAGACAGGGGTTTCACGACGCCTGTGGTGCCGAGAACGGACAAGCCGCCGACGACTCCCAGCTTGGCGTTGAGTGTTTTTTTGGCGACTTTTTCGCCCTCAGGTATGTTCAATGTGATTTCGACGCCTTTGCCCTTTGGTAGCACTTCTTTGACGCTTTCCTCAATCATCCTTCGCGGAGTCGGGTTTATGGCTGGTTCACCGATGGCTACGGGTAAACCGGGTTTTTCCACGATGCCGATGCCTGTTCCACCTTTTATTATGACTTTGCCGTCGTCGGTGAGCTTGGCAGTGGCAGAAATTTCCAGTTTGTCGGTGGCATCTATGTCGTCCCCAGCATCCTTCACAACAGTGGCAACAGCCGTGTTATGACCTAGTTTCTTGCTTTCTTTCACGAAAATTTCAAACCGTACGCCTATGGGGCTGGGCACGCCGACTCGGTCAACTGGGTTGCCTACAAGTGTGATTACGGCTGCTTTCGCCGCGGCTGCCGCGCAAGCGCCCGTCGTGTTGCCATACCTCAAAATTCTCCTCAACCGACAATCGCCTCGGTTATTTTGTGGTTTTTCCTTCCGCCATGGCTAACAGCGCGTTGAATATGGCGACCGCTACGGCGCTGCCGCCTTTCCGAGTTCTTAATATTATGAATGGCACAGGTAAAGTTGCGATTACTTCTTTAGATTCAGCAGCCCCAATGTAACCCACTGGAGTTGCAACAATTAATGCTGGCTTGGCTTGTCCTTTTTTCACTGCTTTTGCAAGCTCGAACGCTGCTGTAGGCGCGTTCCCGATGAGTATGATTGCTCCGTCTACTCCTTCATTCACCGCTAGCCGAATTGCTGCGGCAGACCTGCTTATTCCATCTTTCTCAGCCAACTTCACCGCTCGTGAGTCGTCGATGTAAGTCAGTGTTTTTCCTCCGAAACGCTTCACCCTTGCCTCGTTTATTCCTGCCTTTACCATCTTCACGTCGGTGACTATTTTTGCTCCTGCTTTGATGGCGCCGACTCCTGCCTTGACGGCTCCGTCGCTGAAGGTCAATAGCTTGGCGAGTTCAGGCTCAGCCGTCGTGTGGACAACTCGTTCGATAACGGGCACGTTCTCTTTTGGAACATTTGCGAGGGTGTTGCCGAGTTCTTTTCGGATTATGACGATGCTTTTCGCGAAGGTATCCACCGAAGTCTTCAGTTTGCTGGCATCTGGCGCAGTCTTCTCCTCGGTTTCTTTTTGCCCCAGCGCTTTCAGGGCTTTTTCTTCGATAATGTCGGCGATGCGTTCGTCCGCGCCTAAAGGTTCACCATAAAGCAATTCTATTCCACGGGCTTTGAACGCTGATTCTTCACCTTTCAATCCTATCATCTCGGGAATTTCCTGCTCCGTGTGCACTCCCGCAGCCAGAAAGGCGGGAACCAGCACGATTTTCTTGATTCCGCGTTTGACGATGCTTTCGATCGCTTCAGGAATCGTTGGAGTGTTCCTCACCATGAACGAGAGTTCAACGGTTTTGAACTGGGATTTCTTGCGTAAGATTTCCGCCAGCTTTACCAGGTTTTCCCTGTTGTGGGGAAGTTTGCTGCCGTGCCCAATAAGCACTAGCGCTATATCATCCATTCAAAATACACCTCGAAATAATTGAGTTAACTTTCCTCCATCCCAAACAGCTTAATCGCTATATCTATAAGTTCCTTGTCATTATTAACTGCCGCTTTGCGCAGATTCTCGATTATAGGCAGAAACGTCTGCTTAAGCAACACAAGCGTTAAATCATCAACGACTTCTTTCTCTTTCTCGTTCATGCCTTGCATCATGCTCAAGGCTTTGGTGAGTTCTTTCTGGCGAATTTCTTCAGCGTGTGAGAGCAGCATGGAAATTATATCCCTGACGGACTGCGCTTTCACGTCGCGCTCAAGCAAAACGAGTTCTTCTTCAATGATTTTTTCGGCGTTTTCCGCGCTCTTCTGCCTCTCTTCCTTGTTCTTGTCGGCTATCGATTGCAGGTCGTCAATGTTGAATAACTGGACTTTCGCTATTTCCTGTACTGATTTCTCCACGTTCCGCGGGTTCGAAATGTCAATGATGAATAACTCGCTAGGATTGCGGCGTTTTTCCATAGCGGCTTGGACAATCTCTTTGGTTAGCAGGTAGTGAGGCGCAGCAGTGGAGCATATTACGACGTCAGCGTCAAGGAGAACTTCGCTTAGCTTGTCAAACTTTACTGCTTTGCTTGAAAGCTGCTCAGCCAACTTGACGGCTCGCTCGTAAGTTCTGCTAGCTATGAATATGGCGGAAAGACAACGCCTTGCCAACGCTTTAGCCACAAGAGTTCCCATTTGCCCCGCGCCCATGACGAGAACCTGTTTTCCCTCAAACCCGCCCATAAGCCCGCCTGCAAGTTCAACGGCGACGGAGCCGATGGAGATAGCGCCCTTGCTGATGCCAGTCTCGTTTCTCACGCGGAGTCCTACGCTTGCCGCCTTGTTGAAAATGTTCTTGAGAACTGGCCCAACGGCTTTTTCTTTTTCCGCCTCCAGAAACGCGTCCCAAAGCTGGTTTAAAACTTGATCTTCGCCCACAACCATAGATTCCAACCCAGACGCGATTCGCAAAATGTGCCGCAAGGCGTCCTGGTTAATGGAAACTTCGATGGCTGTTTTTGCTTCTTCAGCTTTTGGGCCTGAACGCTTAATCAGGTAATCCTTTATTGTCTGGGCAATTTTTTCGCCGTTCTCGTTCACGACGTAAATCTCTATCCTGTTACACGTTTGAAGGACAACACACTCATTGATGTCCACTAAAGAGCGGATTTCGGCTAATGCATCCCTCTTATCCTTGAAGGCTACAGCTTCCAACAGTGGAACGTCAGCCGCCTTGTGTGTCAGCCTCACATTTATAACATCGATGTTTTCCACGGAGGAATGCATGGTTGGATTAACCATGCGGCTTAAATATAAGCTTTATCTTAATCACCGATATGGGGGTTTCTTGGGGATAAAACTGAAACGCAGGGTCGGATTAGCCTATCTACCCGGAGGTTTGCCCTGTTTTGAAGAGTTCGGGAGTCTCCCAACCGACATTGTCCGCGAGGACGGGCGAGTCCAGGGCGAAAAAGCTTCGGAAATCCTAGACTTAATCATAATTCCTGGTGGCAGCCTCATAGAATCCCAGAGCCTAAAAGAAGGCGTTACCCGAGAAATCCTTAAAATGGCTGACGAAGGCAAATTCGTTCTCGGAATCTGTTCAGGCTTACAGGTTTTATCCAAAGCTACAGACATCGGTCGATTATCATCTGCTCCGATTCTTCGTTCGGGGCTGGGCTTGCTGGATGCGGAGTTTAAGCCTCTAATATGCACTGACCGTGTGTCCGCCACCGTGATAGGAAAAAGCTTCATGACGAGCGACGTCGGAAGCCAAGTCACTGGTTTCCACTGCCACACTTACGGAAAGATGGTAATCCACGAAGACGCAAAGTCCATCCTCGTTTCGCATATTCAACGTGCAAACTACAAAAGTGAACCTCAAGACATTGTTTCAGGCGTCACAAACAAAAACGGAAACGTTGTCGGAGTGCTCATGCACGGCCTGCTCGAGAGGAATCCATCGATAATTCAAAGCATCATGAAATCCCTAGACTTATCCACCGCGGACCTTCAAAGTATAAGAGACGCAAACGCGAAGTTGCGTTTAGAAATCCAGAGTGAAGTGGGCATTTCCACAAGCGTCACATCACCGAGCAGGGCAGGGCAAGCAACGAAACGCCCCGAGATGCTTCTTGTTACTGCTACGGGAAGCGGCTCAGGGAAAACCTTCATCGTAACAGGCATCGCAGGCGCCCTTAAAAAGAAAGGCTTCCACGTTGGAGTCGTCAAAGTTGGCGGTGACATACGCGATCTCGTGCCAGCGCTTTACTTGATAAAAGAACCGATAAGAGATTACTCGTCGATTAAGATTGGTGAGAGCGGTTGGAGCCCGCTTAACGAAGTTGTCGATGAAGCCAGCCAGAAACATGACTTCATCTTAGTCGAGGGCGCAATGAACGCGTTCACGGGTTTATTCAACGAAAACGTGAAGCGGCCCACTTCAACCGCTGAGGTAGCTTTAGCATTGGACGCGCCTGCGGTTCTCGTGGTAGGATGCGACAAGGAAGGCAT
>DATEAU010000017.1:0-7371 GCA_035288165.1 Bathyarchaeia archaeon | reverse complement strand
CCTTTATTTGACAGCAAACATCCATGGACGAAGTTATAAATTTTGCGTAAATTAGGACAGTGGCAACGGTGGCAGCGCTAATTGCAGCGATTATTGCTGATACAATCAGCGAGCACATACTTGTCCATCAGTGATGGCGGTGCAGAGTCAGGTTTGGGGTAAATAACAAAAAATAGATAAACAACAACGCATTCTCTCATAGCCAACAGGAGAAAAAACCGAATGGCAAGCAATATCCTAGTAAGAGACATCATGTCCAAAGACGTAAAAGTCGTAAACAACACCACCACCGTCCAAGAAGTCGTCGCCACCATGACCAAATTCGACAAAGACGCCATCCTCATCGTCCAAAGCGGAAAACCCACAGGTATCATCACCGTCAAAGACGTGCTAGTCAGGGCATTGGAACACGGGATCCCACTAAACTCCATAATCGCACGCATGATCTACACCAACCCCCTCGTAACCATCGAAGAAACCGCAACCGTAGAAGAAGCAGCAAACCTGATGAAAAACTGGCGAATCAAGCATCTGCCAGTAACCCAAAACGAACAATTAGTAGGCATCCTAACAGACAGAGACATAGTCTACGCAGTTCCCCAACTAATGTCAGTCATGGAAGAATTCTGCCGACCAAAAAAATAAACAACCGCATCAGTGCGTTTCCATGAAACCAAGGGATTCACGAAAGCTGAGTCCAAATCGACAAAGAAACCCACGAAAGAACGACTTCGCGTCACCCAATTTTTCTACCTCAAACAAGCTACAAAACAGAATAGCAAGCGCGAGATCAGCCCTTATGAATGACCGAAAATTTTCTTACGTGTGTGCGATGTGTTTATGTTTCACATAGAAGCCTCTTAACCTCACGAAGGCAAAGTAAGATGAGCGAGAAAAAAGATGCAGTAACCATGCTTCATGGCGCGGGCGGCACCGTCATGCACAACCTTGTGAAGAACTATGTCGTGAAGTATTTTGGCGGGTTGAGCAAGGAGGCTGAGGTTCCGCTTGAAGCCATGGACGACGCCGCAGTCGTCGGCGATGTCGTTTTCAAGAGTGACTCGCACGCGGTGAAGCCGATTTTCTTTCCAGGCGGAGACATCGGACGCCTAAGCATCTCAGGAACAGTCAACGACATCTCGGCTTTGGGCGCGGAACCCTACGCGTTGGCGTGTGGCTTAATCTTGGAAGAGGGTTTGGCGCTTTCGGATTTCGAGAAAATCCTCGCCAGCATGCGGCAAGCGTGCATCGAAGCAAACGTGGGCATAGTTACGGGCGATACGAAGGTCGTGGAGAAAGGAGCCTTGGGCGGCTGCGTCATGAACGTGTCAGGCATGGGAAGGAGAACCCCAGCCCTAGAAAACAACTTGAAAATCGTAAAGCAGCACAAACCCAGTTTCACCGCGCGTTGGGCACTCGACAGCAATCTAAACGCAGGAGACAAAATAATCCTGTCAGGCACAATCGGCGACCATGGCATAGCAGTGCTCTCAGCTCAGCAAGGCTTGCGGTTCGGAAGCGAAATAAAAAGCGACGTCAAACCCTTAAACCGCATGATCCAACATTTGCTCTCGGAAGTCGGCGGAGTCGTAGCCATGAAAGACCCCACCCGAGGCGGCTTGGCAGATGCTCTCAACGAATGGAGCGAGAAATCCAGAGTCGGCATACTCTTACACGAAGACAAAATCCCCGTAAGAACCGATGTCCGAGTGGCGTGCGACATGCTGGGTTTGGACCCGCTGGAAATTGGCAACGAAGGAAAAATGATAATTGGCACCGTCCCAGCCAAAGCAAACCAAGTTCTCACGTTCCTAAAACAGACAAAAGAAGGCGAAAACGCAGAGATAATCGGCGAAGCCACGAACGAGTTCAAGGGTGTTGCCATACAGACGGTTGTGGGAGGTAAACGCATAATCGCTCGACCCGTGGGCGACCCGGTTCCAAGAATCTGCTAATGGTGTGCGCAGTACACGAATCGTATAGTTCATTTCCAAAAGCTATATCAAATCAACGCGCAATATGAAATTCGTCTGAGGGAAAACCATGGACAAAGAACCCCTAATCTACATAGACGGGAAATACTATCCGAAATCACAGGCTAAAATCTCCGTCTTCGACCACGGACTCCTTTACGGAGACGGCGTCTTCGAAGGAATCCGCGCTTACAACGGCGTCGTCTTCAAACTCAAAGAACACGTTGACCGACTCTACAGGTCAGCGCATCCCATGATGCTCAAAATCCCATTGACGAAAGAACAGATGATAGAAGTGGTGCTGGAAACTCTCAGGAAAAACAACATGCGCGACGCGTATATCCGCCTCGTCGTGACCCGCGGCGTGGGTGACCTTGGCTTGGACCCTCGGAAATGCCCAAAAGCAACAGTATTCATCATAACCGGAGCCATCGTGCTGCATGGAAACGAAGCAAAAACGAAGGGAATAACCACACTTATTTCATGGGTTAGAAGAAACCCAGTAGACTCCACATCGCACGAGATAAAATCCTTGAACTACCTGAACAGTGTTATGGCGAAAATCGAAGCCAACGCGGCTGGCGCTGACGAAGCCATATGCTTGGACAAGGGCGGTTTCGTCTCGGAAGGAGTGGGCGAAAACCTCTTCATCGTCAAGAACGGGAAAATCTTCACGCCCCCAGTCTGCAGCGGCGCATTGCCAGGCATTACAGCACAAGTGACTGCAAGGCTTGCAGCCCAACTCGGGAACGAAGTCACCGAATCTAACATAACCCCATACCAATTATTCACCGCTGACGAAGCGTTCTTCACGGGAACGGCTGCTGAAATCGTGCCTATCCGTGAAGTCAACAAACGGCAGATAGGCAACGGTTCCCCTGGTCCAATGACCAAGCGGTTGATAACGGCTTTCGAGAAAGTTGTCCTTGACCCATCTGAAGGCGTGCCCATAAATCCGTAGGTTGCCTCAATCGTTTCTAGTTTTTCTTTTTCATGAACCGTTCCAATGCGTCAAAAGCGTGTTCAAGCGTTTCTATTTGTGGAAGGAACACCACTCTGGCATGTCCCTTACCATAAAGCGGATCAAAACCCGACCCTTGAACCAGCAGCACGCCTGTTTGCTTAAGCAAGTCCACGACGAAATCAAGATCAGTTTTCCAACGCGAGCCGACACCATGGATTTTGGGAAAAATGTAGAAGGCTCCTTCAGGTTTCGTGCAGCTTAAGCCTTCGATTTCGTTCAGTCTTTTCCACGCGTAGTCTCTTCTCTCTCTGAGCTTTTCAACCATGACTTTGATGTGGTCTTGCGGACCATCGAGCGCTGCCGTTGCAGCTATTTGAACGGGCGTGTTGGCGCACAATCGCACTCGGCATTCTCTCAAAATAGACTGCTTCACTTCCTCAAGCTCGCCGCCTTCCGCTTTGAAGTACATGTAGCCGAGTCTCCATCCCGTCATCAAATAGGTTTTTGAAAACCCGTTCAACCCTACGACGGGGATGTCTTTCGCTAAATATGCTGTGCTGGCGAAGTCCTCGGAGTAGGTTATCTGGTCGTAAATCTCATCGGACACCACAAGGAGATCGTGTTCTCCCGCGACATCAAGCATTTGTTTGACGACTTTCCTTCCATAAAGCGCGCCAGTAGGATTGTTCGGATTAGTGATTACAATGGCGCGGGTCTTCTCTGTAATCTTGCTTCTCAAATCATCAATGTCAGGCTGCCACCTGTCATCCTCAACAGTCGCGTAAGCTACGGGTTTGCCGTCGAAGAACTTGGTGTAGGAAATGTAGGGCGGATAAGTTGGACCTGGAAAAAGAATTTCATCACCTTTCTCCACCAAAGTCGCCAATATCATTTCAATACCTTCAGAAACACCTTCAGTGACTAGCACATCGCAGGGGGAAATGTCCACATCGTTTACGCGTTTTTCTTTCCTTGTGATGGCCTCCCTCAGCTCAGGCATTCCCTCCGAGGGAGAATAGTGATTGTTATTTTCTTGGACGGCTTTGCAGAGAGCCTTTATGACGTGTGGTGGCGTGTGGAAATCAAACGACGGTGGATCGCCTATGTTAAGGTAAAATATTTTCTTGCCCGCGGAAACAAGCTGATCCGTATAGCCGATGACATCCCGTATGGCGTATTCGATGGATTTTGCTCGTTTCGTGACTCTTACGCGCGCCACAATCTTCGCCCTTTATAGAGGCTACTTGCGATTGATGGAAAATAAAGCTTGCGAAGGATATAATTGTTGATTTCTCGTTCATTAGGCTTTTATTGGTGTATTGTATATTGATACTCACCATTTACAAGGTGCAATCGAATGTTTGGATGGAACGGTCAGTTTCTCAACATAAACCTCAGCAAGAATAAGGCAGTTACCGACTCGTATGATTCAAGCTTCGCCTTCAACTATTTAGGCGGCAGAGGCTTCGCAGCCAAAATCCTCTGGGACAATCTCAGACCAGAAGTCGCCCCTTTATCGCCCGAGAACAAGCTGGTTTTTGCGGCGGGTCCTTTGACGGGTTTCGGGTTCCCGAACAGCGGAAAGCTGGTGGTTGCCGCCAAAAGTCCCTTAACAGGAAGCTACGGTGATGGAAATATAGGTACCAACGCCGCCATTCAAATGCGCAAGGCAGGCTACGACGCCGTCATTATCGAGGGAAAAGCTCAAAGCCCCGTCATCCTCCACGTTATAGATAAGACCGTGGAGTTCTTGGACGCCAAAGAGTTCTGGGGCTTAGACACATTTGAGACAGAGAAACGGTTAAAAGAGCTTTATGAAAGAAGCGTAGGAATCGTCAGCATCGGACCTGCCGGGGAAAACTTGGTCAAGTTTGCCACGATCATATCGCAGGAAGGCCGTTCTGGCGGAAGACCTGGAATGGGCGCTGTTATGGGTTCTAAGAATTTGAAGGCGGTAGTTTTTGAGGGTTCTGGGTTTACGCCCGCGGCTCATCCGAAAGAGTTGAAGGAGCTTGGTGCTGCAAGTTACAGGGAAGTTATGACGAAGCCTAACTACGAGTTTTGGAAGAGGCAGGGGACCATGAGCACCGTAGAGTGGTGCCAAGAAAATAGTTCATTGCCAACTTATAATTATCGTGAAGCCGTTTTTAAACAAGCATCAGATATAGGCGGATTCGCCATGGAGGAAATCAAGGTTTCCAACCGCGGCTGCCCTCAGTGTAACATGACTTGTGGCAACGTTGTTAAGGATTCGGGCAGAAGACAGGCTGAGATTGACTATGAGAACATTGTTATGTTGGGCTCCAACATTGGGTTAGGAAATCTTCAGCAAATCGCCGCTTTGAACCGTTTCGCTGATGAGTTGGGCTTAGACGCGATTTCGCTGGGCAACGTGATTGGCTTTGCGATGGAGGCATCTGAGAAGAAACTCATCGCGGAGAAAGTTAAGTGGGGAAAATTCAAGGAAACTAAAGATTTAATCAACGACATAGCTTACAGACACGGCTTGGGTTCTGTTTTAGCCGAAGGCGTGCGCTACACTGCCAGTAGGGTGGGACATGGCGCAAGCGATTGGGCTATGCATGTCAAGGGCTTGGAGATATCGGCTTATGATTGCCATGCTGCGCCTTTGATGGCATTATCCTATGGCACAAGTTCCGTCGGAGCTCACCATAAAGATGCTTGGCTGATTGGCTGGGAAGTTGAGTTTGGTCGTGAAAGCTACCACGAAGAGAAAGTGGAAAAACTCATCGAGGCTCAGCGTCTCCGCGGCGGAGTCTTTGAGTCTCTTGTCCTTTGCCGTTTTCCAAACGGCTCATTGGGCTTGGAGCTCGAGTGGTATCCCAAGTTTCTCTATGCAGCCACTGGAATGGAACTGTCGTGGGCTACTTTGAATCAGATATCGGATCGCATTTGGAACTTGATAAGGGCTTTTTGGGTGCGCGATTTCGGCAGAAACTGGACGAAGGAAATGGATATCCCACCAGCAAGATGGTTCAAGGAGCCGCTGACTAAGGGACCTCTGAAGGGTCGGAAGCTTGACAAAGAAAAATACGATGCCATGCTCCGCAAGTACTACCGAAAGAGAGGATGGGACGACCGAGGGATTCCGAAGAAGAGCACTCTTAAGAAGCTCGGGTTATCCGACGTTGCAAACCAGCTGAACAAATACGTCGTTTTGGCTGAGTAAACGTGGGCTGTGGAGCCGAAAGGCAAGCAGCCTTCTCAATTTTTAGAAAGCCTAATTAGCGCTAAGCTTCAACTTTGAGTGGAGCGCGCAAACTCATGGCGGAGAAATCAGTCATAATAATCGGAGCAGGCGTAGCTGGCTTAACGGCTGGCTGTTACGCACAAATGAATGGTTACACCACTCAGATTTTTGAAATGGATTCCAAGCCAGGCGGCCTGTGCACTTCTTGGGAACGAAAAGGCTACACGATTGATGGTTGCCTCCACTGGCTGGTTGGCTCCTCACCTGATTCAGATTTTTACCGTTTATGGCAGGAAGTCGGTGCTCTGCAAGGAAAACAGGTAATCAACCATGAACAGTTCTACCGCGTTGAGAGCACAGACGGCAAAGTGCTTACTCTTTACACTGATGTTGACCGTTTGGAGCAGCATCTAAAGGAAATCGCTCCTGAGGATTCCGAGTTCATTGAAGAACTCACAACTGCCATTCGCCATTTCACAAAGCTGAACCTTCCCGTGAACAAAGCACCTGAACTGTACGGCCCCTTGGATAAGCTGAAGATGGTATTTGGAATGGGTTCTTTTATGGGTGACATGCGGAAATGGGGCAAGATGACAATAAAGGATGTTGCCATGCGCTTTCAGAACCCATTTCTACGTGAAGCGTTCCAGAGAATAATGCTGCCAGATTTTTCCTCTTTCTTCCTGCTGATGACGCTTGCTTGGTTGGCTCAGAAAAACGCTGGTTACGTAATAGGTGGCTCAGTGGGGATTTCACGTTCGATGGAGCAGCGATACCTCGGCTTAGGCGGCAAAGTCAACTATGCGTCAAAGGTGGAAAAAATATTAGTTGAGGATAACCGCGCTGTGGGTATTAAGTTGGAGGATGGTAGCGAGCACAAGGCGGACTACGTGGTGTCAGCGGCTGACGGGCATTCCACCATTTTTGACTTGCTGGAGGGAAAGTATGTGGATGAGACGATTCGTGGCTACTACGAGGGTATGCCGATTTTCCAGCCGATAGTTTTCGTCGCATTGGGCGTTAACCGCTCCTTTGAGGATGTGCCTAAACTTGTTACTGCGCTGGTTTTTCCTTTGGAGAAGTCGATTGATGTGGGCGGGAAAGAGCACAAGCACTTGGGAGTGCACATATACAATTTCGACTCCACTTTTGCACCTCCTGGAAAATCAGTGTTAACGATTATGCTTGAGTCCAATTTTGCGCATTGGGATGCTTTGCGGAAG
>DATEAU010000016.1:0-3058 GCA_035288165.1 Bathyarchaeia archaeon | reverse complement strand
GACGCTGACAGTTTTGTCTACCAACGCTGCAACTTCGGTTTGGAATTTTCTTAGTGCAACAGACAATTTTGTTTCCTCCGTTATTGCTTACGAAATTGCATTTCAACTATTTATCTTTGATACAGGAGAAGGTGTTTATTTTTCTTGTAGGCAGTTTTGGTGAAATTTGACGCTCGCAAAAATGGGTGCAGTTGGGTAATGTCAACTGCCGAGTGAATTTCTATAACTGTTGTGCTCGGGAAAATTATATCCCCCTTATTTAAAGCAGTAACATTGAACGGTGATAGACCCTCTAAAGGTTTCTGCATGGAATCTCTAATGCGCTCCAAATAGACTCGGACCGACCCGCACGACCAAATTGATTAGCCAAATTTTTTAAGCACCTCAACCATAACCATGCAGAAAGGAACGGGACTCATGCGAGAAAATTTGGAGAAGTGGCAAAAATGAAGTCTGTACTCTTAGCTGCTGGTGAAGGCGTCAGGCTCTTGCCGATTACTGCAACCAGGCCGAAGCATTTGATTCAGGTAGGCGCAAAGCCTATTCTTGAGCATTGTTTGGATGCCTTGAAAGCGTGTGGGATAACCGAAGCCGTAGTTGTCACGCATTATATGGGTCAGGCGATTCGTGAGTATTTTGGGGACGGCTCGAGATTCGGCTTCAAGTTGGAGTATGTTGAGCAGCAGGCTGTTTTGGGCACGGGGAACGCGGCGAGCGTGGCTGAGACGTTTGTGGAGGGTGATTTCGTTCTTGTTTATGGTGACTTGTTGTTCTCTGCGGATGCCGTGAAAGCTGTTCTTGGCTCTTTCAAGTCTGGGAAGTCTGCAGCAGTCATAGCGGGGGTTCCTGTGGACACGCCTGAAAGCTACGGCATAATCGAACTTGCAGATGGAAACCGCATTAAACGCATTGTAGAGAAGCCTAGCCGCAAGAAGGTTCCATCTAATTTAGCGAACGCGGGATTGTATGTTTTCAGCAGAGACGTTTTTGATGCGTTGAGGCGTGTTAAACGTTCTGTCCGCGGCGAATGGGAACTCACCGATGCCGTTACGATGCTTGCTGAAGAAGGCAAGGCAGTTTTGGCTGCGGAAATCGCTAAAGATGACTGGTTTGACATTGGTCGGCCATGGGATTTGCTTGAGGCGAATGCTTGGGCGCTGAAACGCATGAAGCACCGCGTTATTGGGAACGTTGAAGAAGGCGCACATTTGATTGGTCCCGTGACGGTGACGGAGACAGCGCATGTGCGTTCAGGCGCGTACATTGAAGGCCCATGCTTCATTGATGAGGGTGCTGATGTTGGTCCAAACTGCTTCATCCGCCCATGCACAAGCGTAGGCAAGAACGCACGTATAGGCAACGCTTGTGAAGTCAAGAACAGCATCATCATGGATAAGACGCATGTAGGGCACCTGTCCTATGTTGGCGACAGTGTTCTCTGTGAGAACTGCAACTTGGGCGCTGGCACGATTACGGCTAATCTGCGCTTGGATGATGGGTACATAAAAATGCTGATTAAAGATAAAGTGGTTGACACGGGCAGAAGGAAACTCGGCGCTATCCTTGGCGCCAACGTGAAGACGGGCATTAACGCGTTGATTATGCCTGGCGTGAAGGTGGGCAACGACTGCTTGGTTGGTCCGAAACTAATGGTTGAACGCGACTTGCCCCCGAACACCATGGCATTGTTGAAGCAGAACTGGGAAAAACTCGAAAAGAAAAAGTGACACTTGAATTCGAGTTCTTTATTCATCCCTTCATTGCTTTTTTCAATTCTCGCACGGCAAAATCGTAAAGCTCCATGAGCTTCTTTTCCGTTTTAGCTTCAGCAGTGATTCTGATAATCGCTTCCGTATTTGATGGTCTCAACAGAACCCAGCCTTCGTTATCTAACAGTTTTATTCCATCCACATCGAGAAACCGCAAGCCATCCACCCTAAACTTGGATTTCAGTCTGTCAATGACCTTGAACTTGAGATTGTCAGGGCAAGGAAAGTTTTCTTCAAAAATGGAGGGATACTGCGGCAACGCGTCAAACATGGCTGACAGCTTTTCGCTCGATTTGGAGAGAATCTCCGCCATCTTCAAACCCGCAAAAATCGCGTCGTCCCCGCCGTTGGTTTCGGCAAAATAGAAATGGCTGCTTTTTTCGCCGCCTAACACTGCTTTTTCGTAAATCATCCTGTCCATGATAAACGTGTGACCTACCTTTTCAATTATCGGTTGTCCGCCGTGCTCTTTCACGTATTCCTCAACAGCCAAAGAGCAGCTTAACTCACAGACCACTTTTGCGTTCTTGATTTGTTTGAGAACGTCTCCAGCGAAAATGAGTAAAGCCAAGTCGCCGGGGATCAGTCTACCCTTTTCGTCAACGAAAACCGCTCTGTCGCCGTCTCCATCGTAGCCCACTCCGAAATCCGCTTTCGTTTCCACCACCTTCTTTTTCAACTCGCCCAAAGTCGATTCTTTGGGTTCTGGAAGATGCGCGGGGAACCTGCCGTCCGGGTTTTTGTTTAACGTGAGAATTTCGCAGCCTTGTCTCTCAAAAAGTGAAGGCGCAAACAGCCCGCACACTCCGTTTGCGGTGTCGGCGACAATCTTCAGTTTCCTTGCAACTTTAATCTTGCTCGAGACAAATTCTGCGTAATCCTGAAAGATTTTTTCGTATTTTGTTGTTTTGCCGAGTTTCGGTCCAATTTTCTCCAAATCGACCGCGGACGCAAGCTGTTTTATTCGAGACATTTCTTCGCCGTAAATGCAGCCGTTCGGTTTGAACAGTTTGAACCCGTTCCATTCAGGAGGGTTATGGGAAGCGGTTATCATTATGCCAGCGTTTTTCTTGAGTTGGCTCGTCGCGAAATACAACATAGGCGTCGAGACAACTCCGATGTCCGTCACGTTACAGCCAGAAACCAAACCCGCAGTAAGCCCGTTTCTGAGTCGTTCACCACTCAAGCGAACATCCCTGCCAACGACCACTTCGCCGCCTTTGCCGAGGAAGCGCGCAAAACCCGCCCCAATTGCGGCAGCCGTGTCTTCTTTCAGTTGTTCGTTGAAG
>DATEAU010000015.1:0-15539 GCA_035288165.1 Bathyarchaeia archaeon | reverse complement strand
AGGACAGCAACAACGCGTGGCGATAGCATCTGTCCTAGCGATGCAGCCTGAAATAATCGTGTTGGACGAACCCACGTCTTTCCTTGACCCTTTAAGCGCTGAGAAAATATTCCAAGTAATTCACGAACTCAACCAGACTCTGGGCATAACCGTCGTGCTCGTGGAGCATAGGCTTGATTTGACTGCGCGATATGCTAATCACATAATAATCATGGATGAAGGAAAAGTCTGCTCCGACGGCGGAACCCGAGAAATCTTATGCGCGGAGGAAACACGTATTATAGGCGTCGGCATACCCAAGGCGACGCTTCTCTACAAGCTCCTCGGGAACGAAGGGATGAACCTTGGCGACGTTACCCCGCTTTCCTCTGATGAGATGGCGAAACTACTTCTGGAGGCCTTTGGGCGACGATGATTGTTGTGGAGGGAGTTCGCTTCACGTACTCGGGCGGGGTGGAAGCGCTCCGAGACGTTTCGTTAACGGTGAAGGACGGCGAATTCGTTGCCATAATGGGGCAAAACGGCGCGGGGAAAACTACGCTGGTCAAGCATTTCAATGGATTGTTGAAGCCGTCGAAAGGAACCGTCCGCATCGAAGGTGTGGAAACCACAAAAACCAGCATTGCCAAACTGTCGAGAACCGTAGGTTTTGTGTTTCAGAATCCTGATCACCAGCTTTTCAGCGAAACCGTCGAGGAAGAAATCGCTTTTGCGCTAAAAAACTTTGGGTTTGAAGAAGAGGTCATTCAGAAGCAGATAACGTGGGCTTTGAACCTTTTGTCGCTGACACAGTATCGGAAGACTTCGCCGTTCATGCTTAGCGGAGGCGAAAGGAAACGTGTTGCTTTGGCTTCGGTTTTGGCGTGGGATCCGCAGATTCTGATTATGGATGAGCCTACGATAGGTCAGGATCATGAGCAGAAAGAAAAGTTGCGCCAGTTCATTATTCAGTTGCAGGCACAGGAGAAGACGGTCGTCATCGTGACGCATGATGTGGAGTTTGTGGCTGAATGCAATCCAAGAGTCGTGCTCATGAAGGAAGGAAAAATTGTGGCTGACGGCCAGGGGAAGGATATACTTACGAATCTTGAAGCTTTGGCGCAGTCTTCCATTGTTCTGCCGCAGATTGCGCAGATATTCACACAGCTGACATCGCTTGGATTTTCGAGGAATGTGATTGACATTTACGAGGCGAAAGGCATTCTGCTCCAGGCCTGGGGGAGGCGGAGAACATAAGTGTTTTTGATGGGTTGAAGTTCCGCAAGGTTTACTCGCCCATTCATAACCTTGACCCAAGAATAAAATTCATCTACGTTTGCGCAGTGTTCGTGGCGGCGATTCTTTTCGGCTCAATCCTGCCGCTTACAGCGCTTTTCCTGATGCAGTTTCCTTTCGTTTTTTTGGCGCGTGTACAGAGGCAATGGCTTCGTTCGCTCCGCGGAGCGCTTTTTCTAGCCGTATTCATTTTCTTCACCAACTTTATTTTCTCATTCATCAACGCGGGCTACGTGATAATTGCGAGTAACGTTGAGTTCGCAGCGGCGATGACTCTGCGGTTCGTGGTTCTGGTGGAGTCTTTCTCGGTATTCTTCCTCACGACGTCCCCTGATCTGTTGGGTTTGGCGCTTGAAGAGAGCCACGTGCCTTACGAGTTCTCCTTCGCTTTCACGACTGCGGTGCGGTTCGTCCCAGTTCTGGCTGAGGAAGCACAAACCATCATGGATGCTCAGAAGGCGCGGGGTTTGGAGTTGGAGAAGGGAAATTTCATGAAGCGAATCAGGAATTATATCCCGGTTCTGATACCGTTGATTGTTAGCGCGATTCGACGAAGCTTGGAGTTGGCTGAGGCTATGGAGTCGCGCGCTTGGGGGGCGACTAAGAAGCGGACGAATCTTTATGGCTTGACGCTTCACAAGGGAGATTTCGTTTTGTTAGGTATAACTATGGCTATTTTGGTGGTTGCGTTTTACGTGTTGCTTTTCGTGCCTGTGCCCACCTTGACTAAATTGTTCTTGTAAAAGCTTTTTTGATTCTGCTTGGTTTTGTGGATTCTGGCAGATTATCAGGGATACATATAACTTATTAAGACTCAATACAGCCTATACAGTTGAGAAAAATACGTTACCCAATAGTCCAAACTATGGAGGACGACTTCGACGAAGAAAAAGCAAGGGACAAAAGCAGTAGACGTTCTAGAAGAAACGCAAGCAGCAGCCGTGATAAGCAGTGAAACGAGAAAGCCTGCTGTCTTCCAAGAAGTCTACCCCTTGCAAGAACCATACGTTTACGCAGCCATCGCCAAGGAAAAAGAAACCCAGAAAGTACGATACGAAATCATTGAACCTAGCTTGCAGCCGGAAGAAGAAAGGTACCTCCGCGAAATCAAAGGCTTCCTGATGGAAGAACTGGACGTAAACCTGAAAGGAATAGAGAGCAAGGAAAAAGCCGAAAACTTCCTCAAGCAAAAAATCAAAGATTTAGTAAAGAAGTATCGCCTCAAAATCCCGTCAGAAGCAGTCTACAAACTCACGTATTACGTTATCAGGGATTTCATCGGCTATGGAAGAATAGATCCTTTAATGAAGGACCACATGATTGAAGACATATCAGCTGATGGAGCAAATATCCCGATTTACGTGTGGCATCGTCAATACGAATCTATGCCGACCAACATCGTGTTCATCGACGAGACCGAGTTAGACTCGTTTATTATTCGTTTGGCGTATCTTTCTGGAAAAAACATCTCGATAGCCGAGCCAATTATTGACGCTTCCCTTCCTGATGGAAGCCGCATCCAATTGACGTATGGACGGGAGATAACCCGGAGAGGTTCAACCTTTACCATTAGGCGCTTTAAAGTTGACCCTTTGACGGTTTCGGATTTGATAGCTTTTGGCACGATTTCCTCCGAGATGGCTGCTTACCTTTGGTACCTGATTGAGAATCGTGCTTCAGTGATGGTGGTTGGTGGTGTCGCTTGCGGAAAAACAACCATACTGAACTGTTTATCCATGTTCATTAAGCCTGAAATGAAAATCGTAAGCGTTGAAGACACTCAGGAGATTAATCTTCCCCACGAAAACTGGATACCTTCTGTTGTGAGGTCAGGGTTCAAAGTTGACGATAAACAGTCGGGCACCATAACCCTTTACGACCTGTTGAGAGCTGCGGTCAGGCAGAGACCCGACTACATCATTGTGGGTGAAGTGAGAGGCGATGAAGCTTACACGTTGTTTCAGGCCATGGCAACGGGGCATTTGGGCATGTGTACCATGCATGCTGAATCTGTTGAGTCTGCCATAAATCGATTGGGATCGGAACCCATGAAAATCCCGAAACCGCTCATCGCCATGACCAACGTCATAATGGTGATGGAGCGAACCGAAGTCAAAGGGAAACCCGCACGACGCGCAAGCGTAACAGCTGAGATCAAGCAGTTTGATTCAAAAACAAACGAGATTTTGACTCAAGAAGTGTTTCGGTGGAACCCAAAGTTCGACAGGTTCTCTTTCTTGGGCAATAGCGCCCTGCTGGATAAGCACATGGCGAAAAATGGTTTAACGGAAGAGAACGTGAGACGTGAGTTGCAGTACAGGAAAGCGGTTTTGGAGTGGATGGTTCAGCAGGGCATTCGAAGACACGGTGAAGTAGCTAACGTTATCAGAGAATACTATGCGAACCCGAACCGAGTTATCCAAAAAGCCAGAGTGGGGTTGAAATGACCGAGCAACTCGCTAGAAAACTCAAAGCCGCAGTCAAGCGGTTGGAAGCAAAACTTCGAGGCTTCAAGTTTTCGAAGAAAAAAACCCAGCGAATAGCCAAAGAACCACAGATGAGCCTGGAAACACCTCTGCTATTCGCTTACAAATTATTTGGCGACAAGAGCGCGCGGTTTCTGCCTCTGTTCAAGGATTTAGACCTGAGTCTGCAGAAGTCAGGTTTGAAAGTTAACTTCAAAGCATACGTTAGCCTAACGGTGGTCGTCTCTTTCTTAATCGCGTTACCAGTGGCGGTTACCACAGTCTTGCTGATGCTGCTCATCTTTAATATGCCTTTGATTTCCGTGCTACTGTTCGGGACTGGCACCGCCATGTTCACTTGGGCATTCTCCATAGTTGGCTTCTACTTGTACCCAGTCTACCGCGCGGACAAGCATAAGCGCGAATTGGAAGATGAGCTACCTTTCACGACAGGTTACATGTCAATTTTGGCAAGCGCTGGTGTATCCCCTGAAAAAATGTTCCAGTCACTGTCAACTTTGAACCCGCCATTAGCCGCGTCCAATGAAGCCAACGAAATCGTCAAACACATCAACTTATTTGGTTTGGATATTATTTCCGCACTTGAAAAAGCGTCAAGCCGAACACCTTCCCAAAAACTTCGAGACATGATTGAAGGAATGATATCCACCATACACTCTGGCGGGAATCTTGGAGGTTATCTGCGGGAAAAATTCAAAACGCACATGAAGCTGAAAAGAGTCACTCTTAAGAAGCAAGCCGACAGCCTCTCGGTACTCTCCGAAATTTACGTGGCGCTCCTTTTGACGGGACCATTGCTTTTCATAATCATGCTCTCCGTCATGTCAGTTCTGGGCGGAGGAGGACTCGCAGGTTTAAGCCCTGAACTCCTGCTCAACCTCTTAACATACATCGGGATTCCAATCTGCGCCCTAATATTCCTAATCATATTGGATTCAACGTCGCCGAAATGGTAGAGAAAAATGCCGAAAATTGACAAGAAACTCAAGAAATATGCGACAGCAGTTTCGGTCGTGGTAGCCGTCAGCATCGTAGGTTTCGGCTTCTTCACAGTAGGCGTGACTGCATCCTTAGATGATTACGTGTTCTTTGCCATTCTTGCCATAATAACGCCCACAGCAGTCCTGAGCTACATCGACTTCCGATGGAGAAAAGCCGTCGACGAACATCTACCCGACTTGTTCAGAAGCATCGTGCAGGCACAAGAAATAGGAATGACTCTCACAAAAGCCTTGGAAGAGGCAACAAAACGAGACTACGGACCGCTAACACCGGAACTGAAGAAGATGGTTGTGCAGATTTCTTGGGGGGCAACTTTCGAAGATGCACTTTTAGCTTTTGGAAACCGCGTCGGAACCGTGCTAACCCTGAGAACCGTACCCATGATTATCGAAGCCAGCCGCTCAGGCGGACGCGTCGAAAAAGTCTTCGACCCAATGGGCAAATTCGTCCAGACAACCCTTTTCCTTGAAAAGGAACGCAAAACCCAAACGAGACCCTACATCGCAATAATCTACATAGCTCTCTTTGTGTTCCTCTTCACGATTGTGCTGCTTTTCAGAACGTTTTTCACGAGCGTGGAAGGCGTGCCCACGCTAGTTGCTGCAACGTCGTCGCCTTCCGATTTGCAGCGAACCTTCTTGCACATGACTTTGGTTCAGGGCTTCTTCGGCGGGTTAGTTGCGGGAAAAATGGGTGAGGGCACGATGGCTGCGGGTTTGAAGCATTGCTTGATCATGATGATTCTTGGTTACGTGGCGTTGAGGTTCTTCATGTGAGGCGAAGAGGATGAAGCACTTTTTGAGAAGTTTCATGCGGGATAAGCGGGCTATAACACCTGTTCTCAGCAGCCTCCTGTTAACGGTCATAGCAGTTGCGGCTATGTCTGTAGCCACTTCAGCCACCTACGTCATAACCACTAACCTGCGGGAAACCATGAGCGAGCGAATTTTAGCTGAGGATGTTTGGTTTAACCCTGCGACAGCCACGATAGATGTTTCTTTGCTTAACACTGGGAAAGTCAACATTCACATCCAGAGTGTTTACGTGAATCATACAAGTCGATCTTTCAACAACCCGTTTAACCTGGAATTAAAAGAGCATGGATGGCTCACTATATTTGGAGGTTGGAACTCTGGAGACCTGTACTACATAGACATTGTAACAAGTAGGGGAACGCATATTGCAAGCACTAACAGGGCACCTTAAACGTTTCAAGCGGGCAAAACGCGGCATAAGCACCGTGATTGTAGCTATGCTAAGCTTAGTTCTAGTAGTCATCGTGGTCGGCAACGTGGTGCTCTGGAGCTACCAGATGAACCAGGTCGATTGGGAAAGGACACAAGAGAGCATCGATGTCGTCGGCGCTGAAACGATAGTGCAAAACTGGAACCAAAACCCCACCGATTACGCTCCAAATGGACCAACAACCTGGGCAAGCGGCGGATTGGCGAACCTTACGGCGGACGACGGCGGTTACATGACTTTCAGCAGCTACAACTCGGCTGCGCACACGAACGATTTCATTGACAACAACGTTTCAAACGTTGATTCTTCAGCGAACAAGGGATCAGAATCCAACTTCACCGCCCAACAATATGGTCCAGACTCAACCCATGACAGGTTGACAGAGGTAAACACTGGTGGTGGGGCTTCCAGTTTTGGTTCAAGCGCGGGAAGCAGCTATTCAACGGTAAGTGCCAATTACATGTATGGAAGTTTGTTCACTTCGCCTGCGGACGCTGAGGGGGCAACTCTGCAGAGCATGATTTGGTACGGGCGCGGAGATTTTGGATCTGGAAACGCAAAAGCGATTTTAGTTTCGCACAGTACCCTACAAATATTAGCCGTTAGCGACGTTACCTCGTTCACAACTACTGCCACAGAACGGACTTGCACTTTTTCTTCGCCGCCCACCATTTCGGCAAACACAGAGTATCTTCTTATGATGATTTTTTCGGTTACAACACGATTCTATTATGGGTCTGGAAGCATCAATCAGGGACACTATGACACATCCAATAGTTACGCGACACCTGCCAACCCAGCGGATGCTGCTCATAATAACAATCAGTATAGAATACGTGCTGACTATGTGAGATCGGATAACTATGAACTTGACGTTGAGGCACAATGGACAAATGCGGATTACTCTCAGACGAGCGAGGAGCTGGCAATCTATGCTAGCAAGGTGATAAATACTCACTCTTTGGACGCAACCGGGGGATACATGATTGTCAGCGGGAACCCTGATTGGGGTTCAGTCACTGGAACGATCTCTTTCTGGATTAAATGGGATGCAGTCGGCGGCAGACCGTGGGGTCAAGACGAAAACATGGAAACCCGGTTTTCAGGCACTAATCTCGTTCTCGATTGGGGCAGCATAAACGCACTCATAAGTAGCACAAACTTTGTGACCGGCAACTGGTACTTCATTGCAATTGTGTGGAACGAAAATACCAATCAACTGTTCTTGTATGTGGGTGACCAGACTAATCCCCCGACTCAGGACGCTTACAATAATGCTTGGACCTCTTCCGTCTCGACGCTGGGTGTGATACAGAACAATTTTTTGGCATCGAAGGGAGGCGTTGAACCTGTTAATGGGCATGGAGACGAGTTGAGGTACTGGAACACCGACAAATCTTTAGCGGATTTACAGAGCAACTATAACATTCAACTGACAGGTTCAGAAGCTAACTTGAGATCATACTTCAAACTCGATAATAACTTTGACGACGCAGGACCAGCCAACAACGACGGTTCAGGGTCTGGAAGCTACTCTTTCCTGGCGGACACACCGTTTGGCTCCGCTGAAACCATCCGTGTTGACGTTTGGTTTGGAGGCGCTTGGCAAAATGTATTCGCCGACCTCTCCAACGGTTGGAATAACGTTTCGGTTTCTGCCTATTTGACGGGCCAGACATTCACTATTAGGTTCAAAGGTGGCTCAGAAACAGTTGACACCATCCAAGACAAATGGAACATAGACGCCGCGGTCTTGCATGTTTGGTCCGATGAGTACACTGCGGAAGTGGAGTTTACAGGCGTTAGCAACACAGAAAGCTGGACTCAACTGAACTGGACGTCGAATACCGCGTGGACGGTCGCTTCAGTCAGCGTCACGATGCAGCTTTACAATTTCACTTCAGCAGCCTACCAAACCAGCGGATTCGGCTATGTAGCCTATACTTCCAGCGGCACGCCAAACACCGACGAGAACAGCACCCAATCGACAAGCGTTAGAACAACTGATTTCAGGAATTCGACTGGGGGCTGGAAAATCAAGATTAAAGGCTTCAAAGCAGGTGCTCCCCAGTTCGATTTCAAAGCAGATTTCTTTGAATTCAACGAGGAGAAAAGGGGCGGAGCACTAATCACTTTCGAGAATGGTGGCGCCTTAACTTCTCACGTGGTTTCCTTATGGGTTAACAATTCGACTAGTCATCAAAGATTTGACGTAGACGTGTTTGTGAATTCTGGAGAAACCGTGTCGCAGGCTTATTCCAGCATAAATTTGCCAGATGGATCCTACACGGTTAAGGTGGCTACTGAGAGGGGGAACGTGGCTGTTCTTCCAAGCAACTAATTGAAAACTATCGTGGCGCTTACGTTACTTTTTCAGGGTTGCTTTCAAGGCTTTGACTGCCTCGTCCTGATTTTCCGCCTCAACCGCACGAATACTGTAGAGCTCCGCCATTTTCCGGCCGTTCTCGCTAAGCCGTGGAATGGCGACTAGAAACGCTTTTTCAGGCGTAACATCAAAGACTTTGGCGAATAAAGCTATAACTGGTTGTTCAGAGACTACGCCATCGGTTGACGTTGCCACATCAATCACAATAGTTTTGCGCGACCCGCTGCCTTTCTGGGCAACCACATCGAAGGAGTGTTTGGCTCCTGATTTGCCCACGACGAATGCTGGGCTTTCAACTTTTAGTCCTTGTCCGACAAGTAAATCTCGTATAGCGGGAACTAGGAAAAAGCTCATCGATGATGTGTTTCTGATTGTGTCTTTTAGCGTGTAGGAGTAAACGTCTTCAATAGACGCTTCCTCGAAAGTTGAGTTGGCATGGCAATTTCTGCAGAAATTCGCGGAAATGGGTATGTCGAAGCTTTTTCCGCAAGATTTGCAAGAGCACCATACTCCTGCTTTTCTATAATCAACGTCCAGTATCCGCATTTCCTCGTGGCATTTGGGGCACACGTACTTGTTTCCTTGGCAGAAATTCGACTCTAAATCCATGTAGCCGCATTTAACATGCTCGACTAGCGAGCTTTTCTCGATTTCGAAGGATTTGCAGAAGGGACAACAATATCGGAAAGAAACATTTGCCGAATCGCATTTAGGGCAGATGATGATTTTGTCGAAGAGTTTTCTTTCCAAAACGCCTGAATCGTAAAGTCCTTCCAAGAAGGGTTCCGCAAGAGAAGGGTCGCCGACGATGGCTTCGACCTCGGGATAATGATAGCCAATCTGTGAATCGTAAGTTGGTTCGAGAGTTTTTATTTCTCCGCTGAGAAATTTACTTACCAAAATCTGAGTAGTACGGTCGTTGAGGACTTCTTGAGCGTCTTTTTTTTCTGCCTTCTGCATTATTTTCTCAAACCACATCTCAATTTTGCAAACATTCTATCCTTTTTTGAAGACTCATCGTATCTTGTAAACTCACTGAAGCTCTTATATTCTTCTGCATTTGGGATGTTTAAGCGTTTCTAGTCCAAAGCAAGGCTGCCAAAGCGTTGTTTTCCATCTGCAATGCTTTCCCAAACCGACTGCTGAAACAAAAACACTCTACTCAGCAATAAAATGTTTAAGGTTCGATAATCCACACAAGAAATCAATATCCAACATCCACAGTAGCGCTTTTTAACGAGAAAACCTTATTCACACGCAAACAACCTGTAAAAGGATGACTAATGGCGAACCGACCTCGTTTTGGACCCGCTGGAGTTCCACCCTTTTTCAGGGTGCTGGGAGCCAAATTGCCTGACGTTCCCACTCTGTTGCGGCATGAGGGACTTGACGCGTTCGAATATCAGGCGGTTCGGTGGGGTCAGAAACCGCAGATGAAACAGCAAGACTCCGAAAGCCTAGGCAGGGAAGCCGAACGAAATGACGTTTTGCTAAGTCTCCACGGAAGCTATTTCGTGAACCTTGCTGGCAGCGATGCGGTGGTTGAAGCGAGCAAACGGCGCCTAATCGCATGCGCAACCGCCGCACAATGGATGCGTGCGTACGTCGTGGTTTTCCACCTGGGATATTACGGGAAAATCGGGAAATCCAACGCCTTCAAGAAGTGCGCCGAAGCGTTAGACGACGTCATAAAAACCCTGGAGAGTTTGGGAATTCGCGGTGTGAAGCTGGGTCCAGAAACAATGGGAAAACACGTCCAGCTTGGAAGCTTAGAAGAGGTTTTGACTCTGTGCGAAGAGGTAGAGCGAGTCCAGCTTGTTATTGACTGGGGGCACTTGCATGCCCGAGGCGCGGGACGGTTTGGCAAAGTGGAGGATTTCCGCGCGGTGGTGGAAGAGATTGAGCGGAGGCTTGGAACGGAAGCCGCCAGAAACATGCACTGCCACTTCACCAAAATCGAGTTCACCCAAAGGGGCGAACGACGCCACCACGTACTGGAGGAGACAGAGTACGGACCAGACTTTGAGAAGCTAGCCGAAGTGATAGCTGAATTCAAACTGCGCCCCGTCATAATTTGTGAAACTCCGTTGCTGGATGTTGACGCCAGAAAAATGCGCGAAATTCTTGGACGACTAGAGACAGTAAATGACCTTAGTCAGCCTTAAGGAAAAAGCGGAGTCCCTCTAAGTAGGTTCCCAGATAAAAAGTGAACGCGGGTGTTTGGTACTGTTTTTATGTTAGGTTATCGTTTAGCCTTGCTTGAGTGGAAAACTGTTTGTCTAAACTGAAAGGATTCCAAAAACTCACATTCACCTATGAAGCCCTGCAAACCTGGCTGAACGCCCTGCAAACCGAAAGGTGCAGAGAAACCACCATACCCTTGACTGAAGCGTTCAACCGCGTCACAACCGAAGAAACATTCGCCCAGGAAGATTTGCCGCGTTTTGACAGAAGCGCAGTGGACGGTTACGCAGTGAACGCCGAAGACACGTCTGGAGCATCCCAGTTCAAACCCCTACTCTTTAAGCTATCAGAAAAAGATGAGATAGAACCAACTGGACCGAGAAACGCCCGTCAAGTTTGGACTGGAAACCCCATCCCAAAAGGCGCAAACGCCGTCGTAATGCTCGAAAACACGGCGAAGAAAAACGACAAAGTCGAAATCTCGGCCCAAGCAGCACCATACGATAACGTTTCACGAAGAGGCGAAGACCTCAAAAAGGCCGAAACCGTCGTGAAAGCGGGAACACGCCTAAACCCCTATCACTTAGGATTGCTCTCAGCGCTGGGACACACGGAAATCAAAGTCACCGAAAAACCACGAATCGCCATCATAGCCACAGGAAACGAACTCGCCGAAGCAGGCAAACCGCGAAACGAAAGACAAATCTACGAATCCAACCGCATCACCCTCAGCGCCATGTGCACCGAACTAAACGCAGAACCCCTAGACCTGGGCACCGTGCAGGACGACATTGACGAAATCAGCGAAAAAATCCAGCTCGCCCTCAAAATCGCCGACGCAGTCATAACCACAGGCGGAACGAGCGTTGGAGGATTAGACCTCGTTCCTGAAGCCGTCAACAAAACAGGACAACCAGGCATAATCGTCCACGGCGTAGCCATGAGACCTGGAATGCCCACCGCATTGGCAATTGTCGAAGGGAAACCCGTTATGGTCTTGTCAGGCAACCCAGTCGCCGCAATCGTGGGCTTCGAGGTTTTCGCCAGACCCTTAATCTGCAAAATGCTCGGAATGAAGAAAACCGAGCCCAGACCCACCATAAAAGCCACAATGACAAGGAAAATTTCCGCAGCGCTGGGCAGAAAAACTTTCATCCGAGTCCGCGCATTCGAAAAAGAAGACGAAATCCACGCAGAACCAGTGAGCGCACGAGGTTCAGGCGCAATCTCCACCATGACACGAGCAAACGGCTTCGTCATCGTCCCAGAAAACCGCGAAGGCATAACCCAGGGCGAACAAGTCACTGTTCACCTGTTCGGCAGCGTGGAGAAGGAAAACGAGCATGTTTAGGAAACTCTTGACTTTCGACGAAGCAAAAAACGCCCTAAGCCAACTCGAACTGGCAACGCTGGGAACGGAAGAAATCCCACTCTTAGAAGCTTATAACCGCATTCTAAGCGAAGACGCAGTTTCCACACTGGACATTCCCCCTTTCAACAGGTCAACCGTGGACGGATACGCGGTTAAAGCCGAAGACACCTACGGCGCCGAGGAAAACCAGCCCGTCCACCTTATGGTCTCAAACGTCGTGAACATCGGAGAAATCCCAAACGTTAAAATTGAAAAAGGCGAAGCCTCAGAAATCGTTACTGGCGCACCCATCCCTGAAGGCGTAGACGCCGTCGTCATGGTTGAAGACACAGAAAGAGAAAACGATGACCTAAGCGTTTTCAGCTCAGTCACGAAAAACGAGAACGTAATGAAGAAGGGCACAGACCTGCATAAGGGGGAAACCGCGTTGAAAGCTGGACACGTTCTGGGTCCAAGCCAAATAGGCGTTTTAGCCGCTCTCGGCATGGCAAAAGTCAAAGTATTCGTGGTTCCCAAAGTCGCCGTGCTCTCCACGGGTTCCGAAGTCACCGAACCAGGCAAACCGCTGCCGCCCGGCAAGATTTACGACATAAACGCCTACAGTCTAAGCACAGCAGTAACGGAGAGCGGTGGAGAACCCATGTACATGGGTGTCGTCCCCGACGAAAAGGCAAAACTGCGCGAAACACTAGAACACGCATTAGCCAACGCCGACATGGTCATAACGTCAGCAGGCGTCTCCGTCGGTCCGAAAGACTTGCTGCCGCAAACAGTTGACTCATTGGGCAAGCCAGGCTTACTCTTCAGTGGTGTTGCTGTGAAACCGGGAAAACCGACGACAGCTGCTTCAATTGGGAAAAAGCTCGTTTTTTCGCTTCCGGGGCATCCTGCTTCTGCATTGCTGATGTTTCATTTGCTGGTTCGCCCCGTCATTCAGCGTTTGTCGGGCAGAGCTTCTGTGGAGAGCGCCTCGGTTAAGGCTGTTGCGGGTGCAAGAATGTTCTCAGCCAAAGGCAGACGAACGTTTGTTATGGTTAAGCTGAAGCGCGACGAGTCTAAACGGCTAATGGCTGAACCTGTTGAATCGGGCGCTTCGGGAGCGATAACTACTCTTGCGCGGGCGGATGGGTGTGTGGAGATTCCTGAGAACCAGCAGTTCGTCGACAGGGACGACGAGGTCACTGTGGTTTTGTTCAGAAGTTTCGAGTGAGCTTGGTTTTTTACGGGATTCTCTTTAGCAGCGTGTAATACGTGAAGTACCATGTTAAAACCGCGTACAGAATTAAGCCCAAGCTCGCAAGCCAATTGCTAAGAATGATGAAGTAGAGCGTGTAGAGCGAGATTGTTGTGGCGACGAAAAACAAGATGACGACTAGCCATGTTGCCCAACGCCTCTTAGTGAAAAGCGCATAAGCGGTTATCAGGCTAACGACGCCCGTTAAGCCGATGTGTGGTGGAAAGCCAGCGAGGGGAAGTAGAACGAGAAATACTATTCCTGCTGTGGCGTAGAATGCTACGGGCGCTAGGGTTGTGAGGCTGGCGTTTTTAAGTGCGGATGCGAATGTCACTTTTTTTATCCCTTTACTCTATTGCATTGAGGGCAGAGCTAATAAATTTAATGTTCAAAAATTGTAGTTCTGGTTTCTCGACGGAACACGGAATTTGAACTATCCAAACGAGCGAAAAAGCTTTAGAGCAACCGAGAGTAACCCTGTAGAAAAGGAAGAGAACTGCAAATGAGTAACTTTGACCTTTTCGTTTCACAATCAAACGTGTTCAGCGGATTGCAGAAGAGTTTTGAGGAGGCTAATTACGTGGTTTTTGGTGTGCCCTTCGACGTAACCAGCACTTACCGCACGGGAGCAAGGTTTGGGCCGACCGCGATTCGACAGGCTTCTTTGAACATTGAAACTTATAGTTTTCGCAGTGGCTTGGACGTTGAGGATTTGCGCCTACACGATTTGGGTGATTTGCACGTTTCCACGGACGCGAAGAAGACGGTTGACATTGTGAAACTCGTGGTCGAAGACATCCTCGCGGCAGGAAAGATGCCTGTGGCGATTGGCGGGGAACACACGGTGACATTCGGCATCGCGAAGGGCTTAGGCGCCAAAGCGGGCAAGACGGCGATTATTAGTTTTGATGCGCATCTGGACCTGCGTTGCGAGTTTCTCGGGTTGGATTTGTCGCATACGACGTTTATGCAGTTGATTAGTGAAGAGGTGAAGCCCGCAAAGATAATCGAGGTTGGCACCAGGTCCGTGTGCAAGGATGAGTTGGCTTACGCAAAGAAGGCGGGTATCGAGTTTTTCACGTCGCATCAAATCGTCAGGGAAGGCTCAGAACCGATTATTAAAAAGCTGAAGGACAAGCTGGCGCCCTACGAGAACATTTACTTGACGGTGGACATAGATGTCCTTGATCCAGCTTTTGCGCCTGCAGTTCAGAACCCCGAACCTGCTGGAATCAACACCAACACGCTGCTAGACATCGTCTGCGGGTTGTGCGATAAGCGTGTCGTCGGGTTTGACGTTTTGGAGGTTGCTCCAATGTATGATCAGGGCGTATCCGCGATTGTGGCTGCAAAGGTAATGTTCGAAATGCTTTGTCAACTAGAAAAAACGCGAAAGTCAAGATAGATTTTATTCCTTCTGCAGTTTGGCGATGAAGAAGCCGTTGCTTTCGTGAAGATGCGGATAAAGCCGCTGGCAATTCGTCAATCCTCGCAATCCTGGCAAGCCCAGTCGCGGGTTTACCTCTGCGAGGCGGAATTCGGGGTGCCACTTTAGGAAGCGCTCGACTATCATTTCATTCTCCTCCACGGTCACGCTGCACGTTGAGTAAGCAAAAACGCCGCCGTGTTTCACGTTTTCAGCGACGTTATTTATCATCTGCCACTGGATTCCCGCCATCCTCTCAATCGATTTCGGGGTGAGTCGCCATTTGGCTGAGGGTTGTCTTCCGAAGACGCCTGTGCTGGTGCAGGGCGGATCTAAGACGGCTACGTCGGCTTCAATGTTGAGGGGAGGGGGAGTGCAGGCGTCAGCAATTACGGGTTCAGCTATGGCGATGCCCATGCGCTTGTTTTCTTGCTTCCACGTCTTCATCCTCCTTGCTGAGTAGTCCAGTGAGTAGATGGCGCCTTGGTTCTGCATCAGCTGGGCAAGGTACGTGGTTTTGGCTCCTGGCGCAGCACACAAATCAAGCACGGTCATTTCAGGTTTTGGGTCGGCAGCTTCCGCAGCGAAGCAGCTTGCCTTGTCCTGAACGTAGAACAAGCCTTCCGTGTAGCTGGCGGTTTTCGCTAGCGGTTTTTTTGCATTGACTACTTTGTAAGCGTGTTTCAGCAAAGGTGTTTTTTCCAGTTTCACGCCTTCCGCATCGAGCTTTACCATAATTTCTTCCTGTGAAGCCTTGAGCGTGTTCAGCCTGATGAACGCGGGTGGCGGGTAGATGCTGCTTTCGAGGAAGGCGATGGCTTCTTTCCTGCCGAACAGCCTGAAGCAGTACTTGACGAACCAGGTTGGGTGAAAAGTGCGTATGGCGATACGTTCCTCGTCCGATGCAGCTTTTACGATTGGCTCGATTT
>DATEAU010000014.1:0-4697 GCA_035288165.1 Bathyarchaeia archaeon | reverse complement strand
CTGCCTTCGCAGTTCCACGGTGAACTTCTGTTTCTCACGAACCTGCAACAAAGTGTCAGCGAGGCTGGTTTCCTCTTCATTTAAGCGTGCTTTGAGGTCTTCGGTTTTCGAAGCTAACGTTTGCAGGTTCAAGAATGCTTCGTTCGCCATGCTCTTCGTCTGCTGCAAACCCACGATTTCTCTTTGCAACTGTGCGATGGTTTTTTGCCGTTCCCCGTTTTCCAGCTGAATCCTCTGCAACATCGCCGTTTTGTACTCGTTCTGGAGTGGTTGCAGGCACAGGGGGCATTGGTTTTCTGTTTCTGTTGAAAGCTGCGCCACGCGTTTCTGGTCAGTCTGCATGCTGCGGGATGTGGCTTCTTGCTCCGCCTTCAGACTGCTGATGCGGTCGTCAAATCCGTGCAGACCAGACCTCAACGCTTCAATGGACTGGTTCGATGGGATTCCTGCCTCTTCCAGTTTGCTCCTCCACGAGGCAATCTGCATATCAATGGAGCTTTGCCGCTGACGTAAATTCTCTAACACGGTTTTTTCGTCTTTTGCAGTTTCCGCCAGTGAAGCCGCGGCGTCTTCCGCATTCGAAACATTTGCTAACAAGCGTGCTTCTTCGCGCCTAAGCTCTTCGACCGCAAGTTTTTTCTCTTCCAGCTTCTTGAGTTTAGCATCCGCTTCGTCCATGCATTTCTTGGCGGCGTAAAGTTTTTCCTGAGCACCCTGCAACTCAACTTCCAGCAACGTATACTCCTCGGTTACACGGTTGTATTCAGCCCCTAGCTTCTCTTTGCCCGTGATGTCGGGGTCTCTTTCGAGCACTCGTTTTTCAGCTTCATAATCACGCTGGTACTCAGCGATCCTGCTCCACGCTGCCTCATAATCGGATAAACCGAACAACTCATCCAGACGCTTCTGTCTATCTCGCGGCGCAGCATCCAGCAACTCCTTCAAGTGCTCTTGGCGGACCCAGATAATCTCACGCCATAAATCCTTATCCAACCCCGTCACAGACTTGAGCTGTTCAGCCACGGCGTCGCCTTTCATGCTTGCGATGAGCGCTTCGTCCTCAAACAGCTTGAGCTCTTCGAAGTCTTGGCTTATGCCCTTTCCCCGTCTTCTTAGCCCCCGAATTAACTTGTAGGTCCTGCCATTCTGAGTGAACTGAACGGTGATTCGTCCGTGGTCGGCGCCTTCACGAAGCAAATACTCAAAGCTTCTCCCAATCGGCTCGCCGAAAAACGCGAAGTCAATCGAGTATAGGATGCTGCTTTTTCCGCAGCCCAACGCGCCTACTAAACAGTTGAATCCCCGCGTGAACGGCACCGTGGACTTAACGTGAGAACGTATGTTCTCCAGCTGAACCACTTCAACCCTCATTTTAGGAGCTCCTCGATGGTTTGCTTCACCTTCTCCTCCTGCCCCTTCGTCAACGGCTCGATGAGGCTGAGGGCGGACCGCGCTATCCTCTCAGCTTCCGCACGACTGTATCTTTCGTTGAAAATCTGCAGGAAATACTCGAACGCCTTCGTTTTCAAATCCTTAAATTCGCTCTCGAAAATGGACCGCACAATCTCGTCTGAGACGGCGCTTTCACGAAGCGAAACAATAGGATGCACCAGCAATGCCTTCTGAGCCGCACTGCGAATCTTGGCAATATCCACTTCCCCGCGGCTGGCTTCTGCGGGCAGCACGCCTTTCAACACGGGAATGATCACTGCGCCTTCTTCGTCAGCCCCTTTGACCGCTTGAACCGTCAACTCAGTTATCTTCGCGGAATTCATTCCCGAGAACTCCTGTTCTAAGACGATGAATTTGCGCGGAGCCTCAAGCTCCACGTAATTCGTGGAAACCTCGCCTTTCTCGCTAACTTCGACGTGATAGAAGCCTTTCGTGTTTTTTGCTTCGCCGTAGCTGACGGTTTCCACGCATCCACTATAGATTAGTAGTCCTGATTTGAATTTGGCCATGTACTTTTCGTGAACGTGCCCCGCCGCATAGTAGCTGAAGCCTTCGGGAATCAAGTCAGGCGGGATTTCAGCCTCAATATACGGCGGTTTAACGCCTGGAAGGTCAATTAACCCGTGCAAAACGAAAATGTTCACAACCGACTTATCAGGAGCTGGAGTGTTCTCGGCTAGAAACTGAGGAAGCGCTTCCTCGGTCTTTCGCCTGCTTCGGAAGTTAGGGACACCATAAACGTAGCAACAATCAGTTTTTATCCAGCACGCCCCCTCGTGCCGCGGCAAATGATAGATTAGTCCAGCACTATCCAGCGGGATGAGGATGGTGCCTGTTATCATGTTCGGCGCCGAATCATGCGACCCATCCACTGTCAAAACCGGGATTCCAGCGTCTCTCAAACGCTTAAAGTTCCGTATCGCGTTCTCCAGCGTCGTGTTCGAGGGACGTGCTTGATGGAAAAGGTCTCCCGCGATAATCATGAAGGCCGGTTTCAACTCGATTGTTTTGTCCACAAGTTCGGTGAAGGCATTATCAAAGTCCTGCCTTCTCGCTTCTAAGCCGTATTGTGCGTACCCTAGGTGCAGATCTGAAGCGTGGACGAAACTGAAAGCTTGCATGCGATGTTTTTCTCCCTGTAGCGATTGATGCCCTTTTGGGATTTAGCTTTTGGGTTTGCCTGCTTTAAGCCTTTAGCATCACAACGAAATCTTTCTTTTATTTCATGAGGGGAAACCTATAAACGGTCTTGTTGTCCTTATGCTTGAAAGGCGCGACCAGAACCATGAAATGCGATAAATGCGGGCAGGAAACGTTTCTTCCTTTCCAGTGTCCTCACTGCGGCGGACAATTCTGCACAGCACACCGCTTGCCTGAGAATCATGATTGCCCAAAGATGGAGCTTGCGCGCGCCAGCAAACAGGAAGAAGTCGTGGTGTTGAAAACGCCGAGTTCTTACGAGTACACCGTAAGTTTCGGTCAGCCAAGACGAATGCAGGGACGCGTTTACTTCAGTCCTAAAGAGCTGAAGCATTTGGCGAGTGCTGGGTTGCTTGTTATGGGCATCGGCTTGTCTTCGGTGATTTACTCTAGCAGTTTGGCGCTTGGGAACTTGGCTGTCGGGTTGCCGATTTTTGCGGCTATTCTAACCGTTTCTTTCTTTGTGCATGAGATGGCGCATAAGGTTTCTGCTCAGAGGCGAGGTTTATGGGCTGAATTCAGGCTTACCCTGTGGGGAGCAGTTTTGACTTTGGTTTCGATTATTTCGCCGTTGTTCAAGATAATTGCTCCTGGAGCGGTCATGATTTCTGGTTCGGCTGGAATCAGGGAGATGGGCAAGATTTCCCTCGCTGGACCAGTAACCAACATTACCCTGTCGGCAGGTTTTCTCGGCTTGGCGCTTTTTGCTCCGAGTGACATTGCTTGGGTTTTCTTTTTAAGCGCTGTTCTGAACGGGTTCATGGCGGTTTTCAACCTGATTCCTTTCGGGATTTTCGACGGCTTCAAAATCTTCAGTTGGGACAAGAAGATTTGGGCAATAGCGTTCGCTGCTAGTTTAGCGTTAACGATTACTGCCTACATTCGCTCGGGACTGTAGGGCTAAAATTTTAGATGAGTTCGATCGTTACGTGGACTTCTTCGGGCACGCGGATACGCATTATGCGCCTCATAACACGTTCTTCCGCATCAATGTCCAGTAAACGTTTGTGGATCCGCATTTCCCATCTGTCCCAAGTTGCTGTGCCTTCGCCTGATGGCGCTTTCAAAACGGGTACACGAAGCCTTTTGGTGGGCAATGGGACTGGCCCGTTGATTTTTACTCCGGTTTTTTGGGCGATGCCTTTCAGTTCTTCGCATACTTCCGTTAGTTTTGCGTAGTCGGTGCTTGTTAAGCGGATTCGAGCTTTTCTTACCATTCGCCCATCAGTCCAGAGCCAAATATTTTGCGTGTTCACCTTAGAAATTTAAGCGGAGCATAAAAACCTAACTACAGTTTTTATGACTTGTTTTTTGGTTTGTCGTTGTTGAATGCCGCAACGGCTTTCTCGGCTATTGTTTGGCTCAGATTGTCTCTGTTTTCCAGAGTCACCGTCAAGATTTCCGCGTTCGTCATACTTTTGGCGTGGCTTATCAGTTTGTCTTGAGCATTCCAATGGACGACCGCGATGACGAGTTTTGGGCTCTCCAGCGCTTTTCGGACCGCATCTCTAAACTTTTCGGAGAACAGCTCCATCGGTCCAATCTCGTCTATCGCGACGATGTGGCAGTTTTCGCTGGCGTTTGTTATTGCCTGGGCGCCGATGTTGTTGAGGTCTTCGAAGTTTACGCGGTATTTGCCCACCGTTGGTCCAGTTTTCTGGTTGATGTGTGCAAGCCAACCGCGTTTCTTAGTGCTCAAGTCCAAGATTTCGAAGCCAACGCGGACTCCGCCTTCTCGGATTTCGCGGCTTATCATTCCACCTACAAAGTAGCCCCTCTCTTTGAGGATGTTGGCGGTTTTTATGAGAACGGTTGTTTTTCCGATTCCGGGGCTTCCTGTTATGAGCAGTACGCGTTTCAACGTTTGTTCACTGAGTGAACCAGAAGGGTAATATGCTCATAAATTTCTTCTCATACCCGACACAGGCGACAGGAGCTAAAATCAGCCTTTGGCATTGAAACAGTTTGAACCAGACTTTCCCACCGAAACATTGAAAGAAGGAAAAGTCAAGGTTCTAGTCCCAAAACTCGCGGCTTACGTGAAA
>DATEAU010000013.1:0-7249 GCA_035288165.1 Bathyarchaeia archaeon | reverse complement strand
TCCGTGATATCCGCCCATCATGCCCCAGTACGACCCGAACGCTGAGCTGCCGAGTGCATACCAGACAATATTGACTAGGCTTCCAACGAGAATGATTAGCCCACCTATCAGGGACAAGATGAATGAAATTGAAGGTTTCTGAATTGTAGTCAATTCTTCTTCTCCTCTTTCCGTTTTATTGGTGCTTGAAAAGCCTGCTATTTTGAGTTTCTCGCTCGGTATTAAGCTGTCGGTTCACACATATTCACTTCGAAGCAATCAAAGTACATATCGTTTCCTCACCATCGAGAACCTGCATAATTCGCTCAGGATACAGCCCGTTCACGACGTAGCAGTCCAAGTTTTTGTCACGAAGCAGTCTAGGCAAATAGCGGTCAACACCGGTTTCTCCCCGCAGCTTCGACATGGCAGAAGCCGAAATTTCCTTAATGAGTTTAGCCTCCGAGTTCTTCTTAGGGTCGCCTGAAAAAATGCCATCGACATCTTTTGTCAGAATAACTGTGTCTGCTTTTATGCGGCAGGCAACAAAAGCCGCAATCGAATCGGAAGTAACATCCCAAGAAGCTTCCAACGGTTCTTCCCTGAACATCATCTTGGAGGGCAAGAAAACAGGCGTCGTCTCCGACTTCCAATAATCCTTAGCCTTTTCCAGTGAAGCAATAGCGATTGCGTTTGGAATCAACTCAGAGAGCAATAACCCAAACTGGTCCATTCCCAAAATCGCCATCTTATGCGACACGTACGCCGACGTGGCATATTGGTTTTCAATTCCGCGCACAACATTAGCGAATTCGCTTCCGCCAGGAACGATAAGTAGCCTGTGTTTTTTCGCGATTTCGCTTAGTTTTTTGCATAAGGTTCTCAGAGCCGCTGGGTGTTCGGCTATGCTGCCTCCGACTTTTATTACTCCTTCCACTGCACAATCCTCCCTTCAAGGTTACTGGCAACCATGAAAGCTACGCCGACCGCCGTCGAGACCCGGGATACGTTGCCTGGCACCAAATCGTCAAAATCAACTATCTTAGTGAAGCCAACTTTCTCAGCGGCTTTTCTCGCCAAAAAACTCTTCCCAAGACCCGTAATCACAGCCGTAATCTCTGATTCTGTGGCGTGTTTAACACGTTTGTAAACTTGCCTCAAACCATCCGCCACTTGCTCCTCTTGCTTATCGTAAACGTATTGGGCGATTTGAACAATTTCCCTTTCGCTCAACATTTCTACGTCAGCGCAGACGACGCGGGCGAGCCTAGCCAACGCGGCAGCCCTCGTTTTGCCTTTTCCGTCGGCAGTCTCAACGGTGAATTCTTCGCTTGTGATGTTTCCGAGAATCAAGTGAACGTCGCCTGAAGTTGCGAAAAGCTCCGACGACACACGAGACACACCCGCTTTTACGGGTACCGAGTTAACGATTGCTGCGACGTTGGTTCGCAAGCCGCCAGTGTACACCAATTCGCCATTGATTAGTTTCTCTAAATCTGTCTTTCCCGCCGCCAAAACAAAGCCGTCCACTATCGGAATGATGCTTGTAGAGGTGCTGCCAACATCCACGACGAGACAGTTCTTGACAAGTTGAGAAACCAGCCAGCCTGTCGCCGCCCAGTTCGCAGCAGCTACTTTCAACGGCTCCGCCCTTGCATCCTGCAGATTTCTCAAAGCGCCGTCCACATCTAAAACACGAATGGCCGCTTCAGAGAAAACCCGAGCCACCTGAGCCAGAATATGGTTGACGCCTTCGCGCTTCGTCTGATAAGCGTCGGACAACTCAGCCGTCATCGTAACTCCAATAGCGTCAAAAGTGGCTAGACCGCCAGCCTTCTCAGCAAGCCCAGAAAGCACCGCGCCTAAGCCGTCAGGGTTTTTCCAAACGGGAAAATACTCGATTGCCGTCCTGATTTCCTTCACGAAGGTAGCCTCCGTCGTCACGAAAGCGGCTTTAGTATTCGCGCCGCCAATGTCCAGCCCCAAAACAATAACCAAGATTATTCGCCCTTACCATGCAAACTGCTCAACAAACCGCGTTTGTTTCTCTCCAGCCTCAATGACGCCTCCTGCAACGTGTTTCCATGCGAAACTACAAGCGCATAAGCTGAGTCGTCGTTTGACACTGGGAACGGAGGCGAAAAAACACCTTCCAACCCGTAGGTTTGCGGCAAACACGTTTTTCTCGGCTTAATTGTCTTTACTTTTTCGAAGCAGCCATAACCCATGGTTTCACAGTCAACTGGAAGCTTGCGCTCAAGAACGCTGTCAACTAAAGCCTGGGCGGGATTGAAATCCGACACCATCCGCAAACCAAGATAAGAAGTGGTCAACCTCGGATTAACCTCGATAACAACTAGCTCCTCCTCGGTCAGCACCATGTCAACTCCAATATAGCCTCTCAACCCTCGGACAGACTCCACGAATTTTTTTGCGGCGTTGAATGCTTTGAGCTTGAGCAGGCTGTCGTAGGGGACCTCGCCTCCATCATAGCTAGAGCCAGCTTCAGGTGTCTTCAACGAAACGTTTTGCTTGTTTAAGCTGACAGGCAAAGCCTCTTTCCCAGTCGAGTACACGCTAACGCTGACTGGAACGCCTTGAACTAGTTCCTGAGCTAAAAAGACCTCGCTGGAAGACTCTTTCCTTATTCTATCAATTGCAGCTTCCACTTGACTTCGGACGTTTACAGCGCTTACTCCAGAGCAGCCGACGCCGTCTGTGGGTTTGAACACTGCTGGAAAACTCAGCCCAACTCCGACCGCTCGCGCAACATCTTCGGTTTTATCGTTAATGTTCATCGTCAAACTATTAGGAACGCGAAAACCCAACTTCCTCACGTATTCAAGAGCGGCATGCTTGTTCGCGACATTATAAATGGCAGCTGGCTCACAATTCAATGATGCCGTGCCAACACGCTCTGCTCTTGCCACAAACGACTCTAGTGCTCCTTTGGATTCGGGAGCAACAACATACACGGCGTCAACCGACCCAGCAGCCGTGTCAAAGGCGGCCTCCGCCTCAGCTAACGAGGCAGCAGTTTTAGTGCATTCAGCGACCAACGGAGGATTAAGCGCTGCCAAACGCGAATCCAGCACTGTGGCGACTTGGTGTCCTGCCTCTTTAAAGTCCAGCGCCAGCGCTCTTAACATGCCAAAGCCTTCACATAAAATGCTAGGCGAAACAGGTTTGCCAGCATAACCGCCTCCCGAAACGTATTCGTAAACCAGAATTCTCAAGCCCTTTTCCTCAATGAACCGAAGAAAAAACTATTGTCTTAAACGTTTTGGTAGAAAACATCCTTAGAAAGAAGCGCTTGATTAAGCCACTCGCCCTAAATCATTCAGGAAGGCCTCTACGTGGCGCGGCTTCAAGTGCGGCATGACCACGACTCGAATACAGTTCAAACGGGGAACACGCGACACAAACCAACCGCGTTGACGCAGTTTTTCCTGAAGCAACTTGGAATCGGCGCAATGGAACGCAAGAATGTTCAGCGTTGGCTGCGTTACCAGTTCAAATCCCAACGATTCAATACTCTTCGATAGATGCTTGGTCAATTTCATGCAGCGTTTGACAATGCGTTTGTATCCGTTTTTTCCTAGCGACTCGAAAACTGCCCATGTCGCGGCAACCGAAGCTCCGGTTCTCGTTCCAACAAACGTGTACTGGCAGGGGTCGGTTAGGTAAGGCGTCTCAGTTTTAATATGCTCCAAGCACGCTAGGTCTCGGAACAGGATGCCGCCCGCTGGAATGGTTGCCATCCCCATTTTGTGCGGGTCAACCGTGATGGAGTTCACGCCTTCCAGCTCGAAGTCGAACCTCAAATCAATGCCGCCAGCGTTTTCAAGGAAGGGAATTACGAGTCCGCCGAAAGCCGCATCCACATGCAGCCATACTCCATGCGCTTGAGCGATGTCGGAGAGCTTCCCAATCGGGTCGACCGCGCCCAATTCAGCCGTGCCAGCCGTGCCCACAATTGCAATAGTGTTCTTGTTTAGGTATCGCTCGAGAGACGAGGGGTCAACTCTAAAAGAGCCGTTAAGGGATGCCTGAACGGGCTTTATCTTCAGCATGTTGCAGATTTTCGTGAATGAGAAGTGCGCGGATTCTGGAACAATAACTTCAGGGCAATCACGGTTCGACATGTTCCGCGCGGCAAGAAGCGCAAGCAAATTAGCCTCTGTGCCTCCCGAAACGATGAAGCCCGCATTTGTTCGGCAATGGAGAAGCGCCGCCAACTTATAGACAACTTCTTTTTCTAACCGTTGACTTCCCGGAAAGATTCCCGAATCGCCAAGGTTTGAATTCAAGAACATTTGATGCGCCCTTTTCGCCAACGGATGCTGACTCGTGCACATCGAACAAAGAATTCCGCCGTCATCATATCGTGCGTCTTCTTCTCTGATTTTCCGAAGCTCAGCTAACACCGATTTCCAATCGCGTCCTTCAGCTTGCATCCCGAAAACATCCTACACGCGGAGCTCAATCCGCGTTTCAAGGCGCCTCTTAATTTCCACGAGCTCACGCACTTTGTTCCTATCGATTCTGCCAGTGACTCTATCGCCGAACGTGCAAACTGCGCCTCTCAAACCCACAATGTCGGCGCCCAACGCGTAAACCGTTGCCAAATCCTCTTTCCTCAGCGAACCAGCAAACCCAACTTTCAAGCCAAAGTCATGCGCATCGTTTACGAATAGCTTAAGCTGCTCAACCTTTAGGAAAGTAAACAGGTTTTTGCCGTCTTTTAATGCCGTATCAATCATAGCGACATCAGCTTCGGCTTTGCGGGCGATTTCGGGCACGAGTAAAGGGTTCACTGCTCCGACTCGTTCAGCGTCGGCGTATCCTGTTGCCACTACCTTGATTTTGGGCTTGCAGTTTCTAGCCGCTTTGACAATGTTTCTCATCAAATAAACCGCTTCACTCTTGGTTTTAACTCCGTAAAGCCCGGCTTTGATGTAATCTACACCAGTTGTTGCGGCGCCCAGAGCAGCCAAAGACATTGCGCCGGGAAGATTCGGCAAATCGCCGAGAGTACAGCTCACTTCAACGTATTCTGGGGTTACGTCTTTGATGCGCTTTATCACCCATGGGAAGCTTGCGCCTAAAGCTCCTTCTTTCGGGTTTTTGACGTCGATTATGTCGGCGCCGCCTTTGACGGCTTCAACTGCTTCTTTTTCGTCAACTGGGCTAATCAGCAATTTCATTTAAGCATAAACTCCGTGCATTTGCCATCCTGAACCGTTAATCTCTCGCGTTTTCTCAGGTTTCGTGGCGGGTTCATGGCGGAATCATATTGATGCGGAGTCCCTTCGCCTTTAAAGTTTTTGCTCAAAACACGCTTTTCAACGAACAAACCTTTTTAATCGTTCCACGCAATCAGCATCGTGGGCGAAGCAAGTTGAAGATTATTCCTGTTTTGGACATTCTAAACGGTGTAGCGGTCCACGCGGTCAGAGGAAAAAGGCAAAACTATAAGCCGTTAAAAAGCGTGATTTGCGCATCGGCTGACCCAATTGAAGTGGCGATGGCGTTTCAGCAGCTTGGCTTTGCAGAGCTTTACTTGGCGGATTTGGACGCGATTTCAAGAAATCAGCCTGATATGGAAATCGTAAACCAGATTTGGAAGGCAACGGGACTAAGACTGATGGTTGACGCTGGCGTAACCGACCTTGAACGTGCAAAAGACTTGCTGGCGACTCCTGTCTCAAAGGTTGTCATTGGAACCGAGACCCTCCGCAGTCCCAGCTTCGTGGGAGAAGCCGTTCGTTTTCTCGGAAGCAACCGCATTGTCGTGAGTTTGGACCTGAAAAATGGACGATCGCTTGGCGAATTTGATTTCGACAAGTTCCCTGAACCGCTTGACCTCCTTAGAGAATTTCAGAAAATGGGTGTTAAGCAAGTTATCGTATTGGATTTGGCGAGGGTGGGCAGCGGCGAAGGAGTCGACATATCCTTCTTGAAAAAGGTCTGCGAAGAATTTGACCTCGAGGTTTTTGTGGGCGGAGGAGTGCGCAGTTTAAATGACATACTGGAGCTGAACAGCCTTGGGATTTCAGGGGTTTTGTTGGCGACAGCCTTGCACACGGGAGGTATAACATTGAACGAATTGAAACGTGCTGGACTGAGCCTGGAATGAGTTCTGGTTTTTAATCTGATTTTGCGAGACAGACGAAACCACCCAACTGCGTTACTCGTTGACCCGCGGGCGATTCTGAGTCAACGACTCTGGTTTTGATTTTCTTGTTAGAAGCTATCTGCAGAAGTCGGTGGAGCCTGTTTTTTTGTCGGTTGCCTGCAAGATATTTTTCGGTCAAGATTAGATATTCCGCTTTGCGCGTGCTTGTTTTCGCCGAATAAAAAATCACGTTTTCTGCTTCTTCAAGTGAGAATAATACCATGTTTGCCCTACTTGAACTGTTGAGCCGTTTTTCAAGCAGATCCAGCAGGCTGTCTGTCTCTTCCGAAGTGGTTTCGCTAATAAGCTCACGGAATGTTGTGGAGTTAGCTAAGAGTGCCACTTGGCTAGGCGTGGCTGCGGAGCCTGTGGTTTCGGCGATTGCGGTCTTGTTTTCGCTTTGCGTGAGCCAGGCGTGATGCCTGCTAACGTGAGTGATGAACTCTCGGGAAAATTTTGTTCGTGACGGGTAGGCGACGATAATGCTTCTGACGCCTCCTTTCAGCGTTGGACGCAATGCGTTTATGATTGATTCGTGAAAATTGTAAAGCGCTTTTGGGTCGCTTCGGTTTCCGTTAAGCCGAATGATCATCATTGGTTTGACTGCCTTGCTGAATACTTGCCACAAATGGGCAGCAGTGTCTTCTAAACCTATGAGAATCGCGACAGCATAGCCACTTGTGCGTTTTCTAGGCGCCAATCATACTCCTCGTAAGCAATTTGGATGAGTTCAAACCGCGTTACTTTCGATGCGTGGTTTATTATTAAGCGTTTTGCGACAAAGCAGAGACCATACTCCAAAGCGCTAGGAGACATGCTTGGCAAGGGCGGCACGTTTAAAAATATGAAGACATGTGTCTAAAGAAATATGGCAATGAAAGAAATAAGCGAAAAACGTGACCTCGATCTGATATTGAAACAGAATAAGCAGGTTCTGGCACTGTTTTGTTCCTCGTGGTGTCCTTTCTGCAGAAGGTTTTTGCCAGCTTTCAACAATAGAATTGCGAAACGCGGTTTTGAACGGGTGATTCGCGTTTACTTAGAGGATGATGACAACCCTTTGTGGGAAGAATATTCAGTAGAGGCTGTTCC
>DATEAU010000012.1:0-18105 GCA_035288165.1 Bathyarchaeia archaeon | reverse complement strand
CGCAGTTTGTTTTCAGGAGAAACTCTAGCATATACTCGGACCGTTTCAACAATTTCTTCAAATTCTTCATCGCTTTTTGCATCAAGTTCTTCGCCTGTGAGAGCAAGCTCTGTCTTCAAAATACCAAGCTCTTTAGCTACGGTCACAGCGGTCAACTTATGATCCCCAGTGATCATCACCACCGTTATTCGAGCTTTCTCGCACAGTTTTACCGCGTCTTTAGCTTCCTGACGTGGCGGGTCAATCATGCCCACTAGCCCCACAAAAACCAGATCTTTCTCCAGACTCTTCTCATCGTAGCTTACCATTGTCTCAGGTATCTCTCGGTACGCCATGCCTAAAACACGCAAAGCCTGATCTGCCATTTCCTCATTCCTGCCAAGAAGCTCGTTTCTAAGTTCCTCACTCAGCCGCGTTTGTTTTCCTTCCAAATGAATTAACCTGCAAAGTTGCAGAACCTTCTCCGGAGAGCCTTTTACATATGCTACTCGACGCCCTTCTGGCGTATCATGAACAGTGGTCATTAAGCGCCTGTTAGAGCTAAACGGTATCTCAGCCACGCGAGGATACCGCTTTTCCACATCACCGACCTTCATGTTGCTCTTAGAAGCAGCCACAAGCAATGCACCTTCAGTTGGATCTCCCAGGACACGCGATCCATCAATGCTAGAATTGTTGCAGAGGGCGCCTATTCTCAATATCAGGTCGAGATCGCCATTCTCCCCACGCATAATGGGCATTCTGTCCGCTCGAAACTCGCCTGCAGGTTCATAACCCGTGCCAGTGACCTCAATTGTCTTGTTGCCTACGTAGATCTTGCGTACAGTCATTTCGCCTTTTGTTAATGTGCCTGTCTTGTCCGAGCAAATGACCGTGGTTGAACCCAAAGTCTCGACGGAAGCGAGCCTCCTGACCACTGCGTTTCGTTTAGACAAGTCTCTGGCACCCAACGCAAGGGTGACCGTTACTACAGCCGGCAATCCCTCCGGAACTGCAGATACGGCCAAAGCTACAGAGGTAAGCAGCAAGTCAATTTCGATGCTTCCGTTTCGAATCAACGAAAAGACCAGTATCGTTGCTGCCGCCACAACGACTATTATGCCAATTTTCTTGGCAAATTTGTCAAGCTTAAGCTTGAGGGGTATCTCTTCCTTCTCAACTGTCTGCACCATTTCAGAAATTTTCCCAAACTGAGTATTAATTCCAGTCGAGGTAACAATGGCTTTCGCTCTTCCATAAGTAGCGTGAGTTCCCATGAAAACCATGTTTTTTCTGTCAGCGATAGGAGTGTCAAATGCAAGAACCCCAGTATTCTTGCTAACTGAAGTGGATTCACCAGTCAGGACAGACTCATCCATACTCAAATCCACAACTTCAAATAGTCTTCCATCAGCCGCCATTCGATCGCCCGCTTCCAACAGAAGAATGTCTCCGGGAACAAGCTCTCTCGCTGGGATCTGCATATCTCTTCCTTCGCGTAGCACTCTTGCCTTGGGAGTCGTCAGTTTCTCTAGAGCCTCCATCGCCTTCTCTGACCGATACTCTTGAACGAAACCGACAATAGCATTTATGAGAACAATAGATCCGATTGCGATAGCATCAACAAAGGTCTCGATCGTCACGCGAGCTTCATGTAAAACCTGAGCCTCATACCAGCCAAGCACAACAGATATAATAATTGCAATAAGGAGCATAATCACGAAAATGTTTTTAAACTGAGCCAAGAAAATCTGCAGAGGAGAAGCCTTTTTCCGCTCTTTCAACTCGTTGTAACCAAACTCGCGTCGCTTCAACTCGACCTTCTCAGCACTCAGACCCCCTTTGTCTGACTGTAAAACACGAATAACCTCTTCTTTTTCCTTCGAGTGCCACGCCGAATCCAATTTAATCACACCATTTTCTCACCAAAGCATAAAAACCGTTCGCAGCCTACTCTTGCTTATCCAACGAGAACCTTGAAATTCGATTAAAGGATACTTTCTCAAAGATGAAGGCTGTGTCATAACCCTGTTAATTTAAACTTATATTTGCGTCGGAAATTAGCTAGAGGTACCCTAAAGAGATGACTGTCATGATATCAAAATACGAAGTCGACCTGTTCTCTATCAAGGATAAGGGCGCGTTGATGGAAAAATACGCTGAACGTCTTCTCTACGAAGAAAGAGCCGACATATACGGGTGCTGCATCAAACTCCTAACCGACATTAAGTATGTGAAAGAACGCTGGGAAGAAAACTTCTACCCCATGTCTGCGCATGTTCGTTCTCACGGAAGAATAATAGTGACAGAAGAAATCGGTGAGAAACAACGCATATTCTACGACCAACTTTCGAAAACAGCCTTTCTAATCAACGTGGACCGATACGGTTGGATAAAATCCATAGCTCTAAGCATTGCCAGCGACATCCTAGAGGATAGTCATGGTATAAATTCAGTCCACGGCGCTTGCGTGGACATAAACGGACAAGGCGTCTGTTTGATAGCACCTTCGGGAACGGGCAAAACAACACATACTTTCGGCCTTCTTAGACTCAAAGGTGTCCGCGTCATATCTGATGACTGGTTCTTTGTCCGCTTAATGGCTGATCAATCCGTTGCATTCAGCTCCGAGAAAAACTCCTACATCCAAGCCGATATTGCTGAAGTCTGGGGTGAATACAAGAAGCTCGTAGATAAAGCCGAATTTGATTCGAAAGGCAAAGCGGTTGTAAATGTGAGATGGATTGTTGGCAAGGGGAAAATGCTCCCCATGACGACATTGAAGAAGGCCATATTGCTGAAGCGAGACGCTGAGGACGAGACAATCGTCAGAAAACTTTCGCCTGAAGAAGCTACGCGCTACATAGAGTCGGTCGACTTCTGTAATCCTCACATGCTCGTGAAGGATGAGAGAAAGTTGGAATTGAGAAAGCAATTCTTTAACGAATTCTTTTCCTCCTTAGAAATTCACGTCGTCAATACAAAGGCGCCAATCCTTGAAGCCCACCGCGCCATAAAAGAAATTATTGGGATGTGACCTAGCTTCTTTTTCAGAGGGACTGGTTGGAAAAATGGTTCAATCAAATCAGATGAAACAAAGAATTGCCTACTTCTCTATGGAAATTGCGTTATCGAATGATCTCCACACGTATAGCGGAGGGCTAGGAGTTCTCGCGGGCGACACAATAAGATCGAGTGCTGACCTGAGACTTCCTCTTGTAGGAGTTACTTTGATCAGCAAGAAAGGCTACTTCAAACAGGAATTGACACATGAAGGCCAGCAAATAGAGCATGAAGACCAATGGGAGCCTTCAAACTTCATGAAGTTGCTTTCAGATGAGATTAAAGTGCCGATTCAGTCGAGAGATGTGCTCGTTAGGGCTTGGCTTTATAATGTAGCTAGTCAGACAGGCGGAGTTGTTCCCGTCTATCTTCTAGACACAGATGTGGAAGGCAACAACTCGGAAGACAGAGAAATCACCTCTTTTTTGTATGGTGAAGATGAAAGGTATCGCCTTAAACAAGAGATTGTTTTGGGGATCGGCGGTGTGAGAATGCTGGAAAAACTAGGTCTTGAAGTTCGCAAATACCACATGAATGAGGGACATTCTAGTCTCCTTTCCTTTGAGTTACTGCGGAAATACGAAATGGACATTGACAAAGTTAGAAATACATGCATATTCACCACCCACACTCCTATTGAGGCAGGGCATGACAGATTTTCTTATGACCTCGTCCAGGAAGTGCTAGGGGAAGGCAAAACATTGGATATTTTGAAAAACCTAGGTGGCCATGATAGATTGAACATGACCCTTCTCGCGCTCAACTTAAGCAATTACATTAACGGGGTGGCTAAGAGACATCAAGAATCTTCAAGAGAGATGTTTCCAGGGTACGAAATTCACGCAATCACCAATGGTATCCACTCCTACACTTGGACGTGTGAGAGTTTCAAAAAATTGTATGACAAGTATCTTCCAGGATGGGCAAATGAACCTGAATTATTTGTGAGAGTAGATATAATTCCAGCTGAAGAGGTTTGGCAAGCTCATAGAGAAGCAAAAAAGTTGCTGATTGATTATGTTAACAAAGCGACAAACGTTGCCATGGGTTATGATGCATTGACCATTGGATTTGCGCGAAGGGCGACAGAATATAAACGAGCTACCTTGCTGTTTTCAGATTTAGAAAAACTAAGAAAGATAAATGAGAAAGGTCAGATTCAGATCATTTTGGCTGGAAAAGCTCATCCCAGAGATTTCTCAGGCAAGAGACTGATTGAACAGATTTTTAGCTACATTGAGAAATTGAAAGATGATATAAAAATCGTCTATTTAGAGAATTATAATATTAATGCTGCAGCGTTGTTGGTGGCGGGAGTTGATGTCTGGCTTAACACGCCTTTGCCGCCTCAAGAGGCTTCTGGCACTAGTGGAATGAAGGCAGCGCATAACGGAGTGATAAACTTCAGCGTCTTGGATGGTTGGTGGATTGAAGGCTGGCTGGAAGACATAGCTGGCTGGTCGATAGGACCACATCCAGAAGAGCCTGTATCAATTGAGGAACGCAACAGTAGAGAACTTGATGACTTATACCACAAGCTAGAATACATTATCCTGCCCATGTTCTACACTAAAAGGGATGAATGGATAGAAACTATGAAAAATTCCATTGGGAAAATTGCCTACTATTACAACAGTCACAGAATGATGCGCAGGTACGTGACAGAAGCCTATCTCTAACTCTCCAAGTTTCAAAAATATAGCCTCTCTCCTATAAGTGACATAACGGGGTTATTGAGCTGTGCTTTCTATGAACAGCGTTTTTAAGCATAAAGTCACTACTAACAGTTATGCGACTGATTCTGATCATGATTGGTGAGTTCGTTCTTCTCGGTGGTTCAATCTTGGTTTTTCGAAGCGTTTGGATGCTGCTTGACCAATACTTTGGTAACTCAAGCTTATGGCTATTACTAATCGTTGGGATCGTCTTAGCCATAATGGGACTCCTACTGATGAACCGTGAAGTCAAATGTGAAATTAAAGAGCTGAAAAAAACTGCACAGTTCATAACCTGACAACATTACCTAGAAATAAGGTCTATTGCCATTTTTTCCGAGTTTTGGGGTAATTATGGCGCTTCCCCTTGTCGCTGCGTGGTCCACACTTGCGTGGTTTGAAAGGCTCAATCGTATAATCTAAATTCTGCTCCATTCTATGGCTGCCATTTGATTTAAAAGAAGAAAAAAGGGAAGAAGTTGTGGGTGACGTCACCCGACTTGTTGGGTTACAACCAACACACCAGCCCAATTATACTGTACACCGCGCTATTTTCATGGCGGAATAATGTTTTTCTTCTTGACCATAAGAACGTTGAATGGTTGTCCACGTTGTCTGAAGATGTGAAATTAAAAAGTTTAAGAGAGAGGATTATCGACGTGGCGAGAAACGAGAGAAACGGCTTGTTAATATTCCAAATGGGCGTCGTTCTTGTTAGTGCAGGTGTAATTATCAGTGTTTTAGGGAACAACAATGTTGTGCATATTGGCGGGATCTTTTTTATTGTACTAGGTACTCTTTCAACTATTTTTGGATTTTATGTGTCAGTGCATTACGCTCATCAATACAATAACTTACTAAAAGAATTGGATACAATAGCATAAATTTTCGTCTTGTTCCCAAATTCTAATTATTAGAACGGATTGTACAATCAATTGGACTTCTTAAAACGTGAGCAACCGTTTTTTTGACCTAAAAAAGCAATCACTAAACGAAACAAGATAATGCATGAAGCCAAAACAGATGTAACCAATGAAGAGGCTGGGAAAATCTTATGGAATGTGACTAAGATGGTCGAATACATTTCAAATTTGAGTGACTGACTTCTTTCAAACTACTCTTCACAAAAAATATTTGCAAAGAAAAAACGAATGAGACTAAAAGCTTAAAGTTTTGATTCTAGCTTTACTTTTGGGAAGTCTTTCTTTGCTAGTTTTTCTTAGGCCAACAAGCCTTATGGCATCACTTTTATTCTGTTGATGGCTTTTTAGACGCGATTAACAATTACCCAAAATTATAAATATGCATTTATTTCAAATAATATTTTTGGGTTTATGCAATGATAACCAAGCGGATTTTAGTTCTGACCGCCATGTTTCTAGTCTTGTCTCCATTATGGCTTTCGTTCTTTGTCGTCGACGCAACAGCAGCTATTGGTTCTACTACTGTAACATTGTATCCGGTCGCAGATGCCTACGTGAACTCCTCTACCTCTGCTTCGAACTATGGCAGTGCCGCTAGTATGTATGTTGGTGCCAGCTCAGAACAAGACTTCACGTATGTGAAGTTTGACTTGACCAGCATACCATCAGGCGCCAATGTCATATCGGCTAAACTCGAGGTGTATCTTTCGGGCATAGGCGGAAGTATTTACGGATTTCCAGGCGATACAATCGGAGCCTATTATTGTGCAGATAATTCTTGGACAGAGCTTGGAATTACGTGGAACAATAAGCCGAATTTTAATCCGAACCCAACAAGTTTATGGAGTTTTGGCTTGGTCTACACATACAGAGTATACAAACCATGGGATGTAACCACAGACGTGAGGACGGCATTGCCATCAAGAACAATTACGGAAGTGTTAAAGTTTGAACGGAAAACGGGCGATGGATATGCTGTCCTAGAGCCAAGAGAAGGTGCTAACAAGCCAACATTAAAAGTTGAATATTCAACACAACCCGTTTTTGCTGTTCACCTAGAATCCACTCAAGACACTGGAGTCACCAACAATCTAGGGTTCATAACCATTGCAGACACTGTATTTTCTCTTCCAACGAACGTTGATGTTGTCTCTGGCAGTTATCAGGTGAAGTTTTCTGGTGCCTACATGTTTACGCGGTGGGAGACAAGTGGCGGCGTAGCCGTATCTGATGCAAATGCCGCAACCACAACCATATCAGTTACAGGTGGTAGTGGAACCCTGAGGGCTGTAGGAAATGTGAAACGATTAGAACACAGTTACGATGATGAAACCCCAGAATTGGATGAGACGCAAAAAGCGGGAATCATAGACATTGTCAGATTTACCCCGTTGATTTCAGGGCAACTATTAACGGCTCGCTTCTGCATAAATGGTTTTTATAGTTCACCGCCTACTTTTAAGGTTCACGTTATGGATGACAACCGGCATGACGTAGTCGCTCCCTTTGAGCAGACACCAGTCGCAGTGGGCTGGTTTGACGTAGACCTTTCATCCTATGGCATTAGCGCAAATGCGGGCACAGACTTTTACGTTGGGATGGAGTGGACTAAAGATTATAATCCTTACCTCGCGGAGGATAGGACGAATCCATCCAATCGAAGTTGGACTGTGACAGGGACAGTCTGGGAACAAGAGACCTATAGTGACTTTATGATAAGAGCTGTTGTGGGCACGCTATGTGATCGTGCGATAGTGGTAGATGGAACAGTTTTCTACATCATGACTGAAAGCAACTCTACTCTTTCAGGTTTCCAAATCGCCAAAGACAATAAGAAACTCCTGTTCAACACGACGGGTACTGGGGGCACTGCTGGATTTTGTAACGTCACCATACAAAATCAGCTGCTTGGGGGTCCTTTTACAGTTACATCTGATGGACAACTGTTAAGCGAAGTCCTTTCATATGGGAATGGCACACACACATCGCTTTACCTCACGTACCCTGCAGGCGCTCACAGAGTCGAAGTCACAGGAACTACTATTATCCCAGAATTTCAAACAGCCATAATGTTGTCAATTTTCACATCAATCGCAACCATTGCAGTCGCGCTGAGAAGAAGGATGCGGCATTAAGCAAAGGCGAAAACTACCCAAATCACCCTTTTTTTTAGAGAATCATTATTGATTTGTTAAGTAACGGTCAGGAAACAAGTAAGCGCACAAAACTGATTACTAATTATTCCATCTCAGCTCGTACGAGGTCTTGTCTTCTAGTTCTAACCTGTAATAAATTCTAACAGGTTCCCCTTAACTATGAATACGCATAAACTAACACCGGTAGGCTATGGCGTGTAATCGAGGTATACAGTGTAATCGAATGCGCCTCTGTATGGCGTGTTAGGAGTGCTGAACGTTAGATCAACGGTTCTTGTTCCAGAATTCGGCGCCGTTACTGGTAGAGCAGGGTTGCTGCTTTTGAATGTGAAGCCTGATGTTTGAGGTTCTACACTTACGAGTGTTAAAGTGCCCGTGCCTATTTCATTGAAGAAGGGCCAAGATATGAACAAGTCAGAGCCGACAGCGTATTTTCCCGCCACATTCTCCTGCTCAATTACGTTTGTACTGTTTACGTCGCCTTCGTCTGTGTGCTCGGTCAAAACTATTGTAGCTCTACCGAGCAGAAGTTCATGTTCGCCAGCTTGAGACTGACCAAGATACCATATTCCGAAGGCTCCAACAACAATCACTATAACAATAACACCAATCAACACAGGCAAAAAACTTTTCTTGGGCTTCTCAGCCGTGGAGGGTCTGCTAACATCAGTATCGGCCATCAAATCACTTCTTCATTTCAATGCTCTAACGCCATTATTTAAAGCTATATCAATTGCAGAACTAATTTGACAAAGTGTTAGACACCTACGAGAGGAATGTTCAGAGACGCAAAACTGAATTCACAAAAGAGATAACCCACGACTAAAACCTCCGTTTTTGTCAATCCACAGCCTTTGCAACCTTGAAATAAGAAATCTATCGCGTAAATTTTAGCTTACAGAAGGGTGACGATTCGATGCTAAGCCATTTTTTGGCATAGTGAGAAAAGAATCCCGCGTCTGGCTTCAACTTTCTATTCTCTGCTAAGCACCGCGCATTCGGTTGGGAATTTGGCGGCTTTTCATCTGTTATACGTCACTAAAGCCTTTTTCGCTATCTTGCGAAAACGGTCCCTTATTTTGGCTGATTGAAAAAAAGAAAAGGAAAGAGTGGAGATCGGCACCCTTCGGGGTTACGACAACAAGCCACGCCCACTATACCAAGACTCTAAACTGACAACTGAAAATAGGGATATGGCTGTAGCGCCTCAGAACGCAATAAGTTCAAGCCATCTCTTTGGGAAACAGAAGTTAACTGAATCCCACCGTGTCCAAACGTGCAATTATCATCATAGGCGCCACTATTTGTGCGCCCGTGTAAGGCGCTAGTTAGATATTCCTGAAATGCTATTTACGTATTTAACAAACACGCCTCTTGGTGGGAATCTTGACGATTAAAACGTTGCTTTGCGGATGCGTTTACGAAGAAAACGATTGGATGCTCGTGCGAGTGAAAGAATGCGAAAAGCATCACAAACAGCGAACACGAAAAAGAGAATACAGGCCAAAAGCGGAATGCAACAGAAACGACACGAGAGGGGAATAAAGCGTTAGCCCTTAGGTCGGGTTAACAATCAAATCCAAGAGTTGTTTACAAGTTTATACGAATTAGAAGATTCTTGAAAAAGAAAAGCGGAAGGTGCTTATTCTTCATCCTCGCAGTCCTCGCAATCGCAGTCGTCGCAATCCTCTTCTTCTCTTCCAAACAGGTACATGACCAATTTTAAAACCTAACCACAGTTCACTCTGGCTACCTATTAACCTTAGCATCAAAAGGCAGTTACAACCAAAATGCCAGCTGCATTTCATGTCCGATTTTCAGTTTGGTTTTCAAGTATTATGCCCATGTTTCAGAAAAAATAGAATATTATTGTTTGGACAGTATGAGGCTGTTTGTGGCGGTGTAGACTTCTTGCTCGTACACCATGCTCCAATGGTCGCTCCAGGTTCCCGTGATGATGTCGGTGGTGAAGCTGAATTCGCCAACAGTTCTGCTTTCGGAGAATTGACCTCCACCCGTCGTAAGTGTCAATCTTGTGCCCCTTATTGTGCCAGTCAGGAACATCGGGGAAACATCAGGCGTGTACCCTGAACCGGAGACTAGTTGGCGGTTGGAAACTGTGAAACTGACCTCACGTTGACGACTTTCTCGTCGCTTGTCTCGGTGATTCTCCATGTCATGGTTCGGTTTTCTGAGCCAACGTCTTTGAGCTTGCCGAAGGTTTCAAAGTCGTTATTAATATAAAATCTGACGGGAAAGCAGTTTTCCAAGTACCTTCGAGGTTTCTGGCTGGCGTCAAGGTGGGGCAATTCTGGGCTTGAAATTCGTCAAATACTCCAAAATAATAAAGTGAGCCAAGAGTCACCGTGAAGGCAATGATTGCTACCGCAGCAATCTGCAGTTTTGAAGTTTGCTTAATCGGAGTAGCTGTAGCCATAATTTCTCACCGATTTTTTTAAATCAACTCTATAAAGCACCTAACCATTACGTAGCCAGAATAAACACGCCAAATACGGAAAATTTTTTTAACGAAATACTTTTTCTAAAACCAAGCCTTGAAGGCTCATCTAAAGTTATAAGAGAGCGATTGCACCTCATTAAAAAGGGAAAAAGAATTATGGTCACGAAAGGTCAACGCAGGCTGGGCAGAACAATAAGAAAACTCGAGAACAGCGTTGAACTAAGCAGCAAGGAAAGCGGGGCGAAAGAAGCGGAGAAAGAATATAGGGAAAAAGCTCTCTCCTCATCAGAATGCGCTGAAGACGCGCCCGTCCAGAGTTTACGTGACCTTTTGGTCCGAAAGGAAAACTCCAGAAACGCGACTTGAAGGTCCGCGAGTATTTACTGCTGTTTATCATTCGAGCCAAATATTCATGCAGCATATACCTGCAGAAATTTAGGATTTTGCCAGACGGAACACAGGAGTTTAAGTATACTCCCTGAAAGTGTGGCTGCACTTCGTGCAACGCATGAACTGGGTTGAAGCTTCATCGCCCCCGCGGGTTTGCACCTGCCAAACGAACACCAAGTTGTTCCCGCACTTTGGGCATACCATTTTGATTGTTGGCAGCGTCGCCATCTTCTGGTCCTCCTCGCTGATAACGGTGACAATTGGCTTCCCCTTTGGGTGAGTCACTTTTCCCGTTCTTAACTGCGCCTTTTTCGCTGACCCCTGCTTCTTGTACCCGCACTTGCTGCAGGCAAGCACCACCACGATTTCTTCGCCTACTTTAGATTTCGCTAGTGAAAGGAAGGAACCGCAGGTTGGGCAAAACTCCATTGTAAAAATCGCCTTTTCTCTAACTTGATTTAGCTCAATACGAAGTCTAAATGTGATATAAGGCTTCCTAGATTTTATGAATCAGAAACAAGTTGAAAGTTCTGACCAAAAATAGTGGTTGCAGAAGGTCACGTAATTTTTCTATTCTTCCGCCCTTCTGCGTAAGCGCATTCGTGTTAAGCTTTCTTTGCTGCCTGCTTCTCTTTGCGCTTCTTCCTTTTCTCTTCCCGTTCTTTCTTAGTTAACGGCTTTTCCTTTTTCATCCACAATCAAACCTGTAAGAAACAACGAAGAACATGCAATTAACACTTTCTAGAACCTTGGGCGGACTGGAAACGATATATAACTTGTGCTTGGTAAGTTTAGGGTATGCCAACTAATCTGCCTCCTGAAGCTTTAGACAAGTGGGCTGAAGTGGAAGCTGCACACGGTCCAAAGCAGAAACTGCAGAAAATGCAAGAATTCCTCACCTGCGTTCCCCAGCACAAAGGCACTATGAAGCTTCGTGGGCAGATAAAGAAGAAGATGGCTATCATCCGCGAGGACCTGGAGGACAAAAAGCGGAAGGGCACGGGCAAGGGTGGCGGTGGGCCGAAGCTGTTCATCGAGAAGGAGGGTACCGCGCAGATCGCGCTTCTCGGTGACACGAACGTGGGCAAAAGCTGCTTAATGGCGGCGTTGACGAACGCGATCGTGACGGTTTCGCCCAGGCCATATTGCACGCGTGAGCCTGTGCCGGGAATAATGAATTATATGGATGTGCAGTTTCAGGTGGTGGAGGCGCCTGCGTTAATGCATGGTTCTGCGGATGGGCGGGCGTGGGGGTTGCAGACGTTGGGTTTGGCGCGTAACGCTGACGGGCTCGTTTTGATGGTGGATTTGTCGCGTGATCCTGTGGAGCAGTTAGAGTTGGTGTTCGGTGAGTTGGAGAAGACGCGGGTGCTGGTGGTTAAGCCTAAGGGCAAAGTGGATATTGACCGAAGGTACGCTGGCGCGGCTTTGCGGATTATTTTGGTGGGGAGGCTTCTGGGTACATCGATGCGTGAGGTGGAGGATTTGCTGCGTAGTTACAAGATAAACGATGCTATTGTGCGGATTTCTGGGGAGGTGACGTTGGATGATGTGGAGGACGCGGTTTTCGAGAGCACCATCTATAAGCCTGCGGTGGTTGTGGCGAATAAGCTGGACGTCAAAGGTGCTGAGAGAAATCTCCGGGTTCTAAAGAAGTACGTGAACGGCAAGTTGCCAGTTATCGCTGTTTCATGTGAGCGTAAAATTGGTCTTGATGAGTTGGGTAGGGCGCTTTTTGAGTCTTTAGGGGTTATTCGGATTTACACGAAGGAGCCTGGGATGCGGGTGCATAGTGATCATCCTTTTGCGCTTCGACGTGGAGCTACGGTTAATGAGTTGGCTAAGAATATTCATAAGGAATTTGTGGTGAATTTCTTGTTTGCGATGGTGTGGGCTAAGCGTTTGCCGTTTAGTCCTAAGAAGGTTGGGTTGAATTTTGTTTTGGAGGATGGCGATATAGTGGAGATTCACACGAAAATATAGAAAGGTTCAGATAAGATTTTTGAAAGGTAAAGAAAGGTTGTTGAGCGGTTTTATCTGCTGGATTGTGCGACGCGTTCGATTTCGTTGCGTTTGCTGACGCCTGCGCTCTTGATGTCTTTGTTGGCTGCTAGTACGAGTTCGTTTGCGATTGCTTCTTGTATGCTGAGGGGGTTGTTTTTTGTGGCTGCGCTTGCGCCTTCGGTTATGTGGCGGATTGCAAGGTCGATTCGGCGTTGTGGTGCGACGTCGACGGATTGGTGGTAGACGACTCCTCCGTAGCTGATGCGTGTTGTGTCTTCGCAGGGTGCGCTGTTTTCGACAGCTTTGACGACGATTTCGATGGGGTTTTTGCCCGTGCGGAGGTGGATGATTTCGAAGGCTTCTTTGACGATGTTGGTGGTTTTGGCTTTTTTGCCGCTGTTTTTGCCGGGTCTCATGAGTCCGTTTATGAGGCGTTCGACGATGTTTACGTTTGCTTTTCGGAAGCGTTGGTGTTCGTGGCGTCCCATGCTGTGTGGGGTGACCATTGGGGTTAGGTTTAGGTAGCGTTGGAGTCCGATGTCTTCGACTTTTGCATCTTTGAAGCTCCATTTCTGGAAAAGTTTAATCTCGTTCTGTGGTACGCTCACGCATTATCACCGTGCGGGTTTTTGTTTGCGTCCGTAGACGAGTTCGTTTAGGCTGACGCCGTTGACTGTGACGACTTTCCATCGTACTCCTGGGATGTCGCCCATGGCTCCGCCGCGTGTGCCGCCGATGCCTTCGACGACGACTTCGTCGTGTTCATCAATTAGGTTTAGTGCGCCGTCTCCCGGGAGGAAGGCGGTTATGACGCGTCCGTTTTTGATGAGTTGGGTGCGTACGCATTTTCGGATGGCGCTGTTCGGCTGCTTCGATTCAACGCCTACTTTTTCTAGGACGATGCCGCGGCTCATTGGTGCGCCAGCCATTGGGTCGACTTTTAAGTCTAACCTGAGCATGCGGCGGTTATAGTAACGGTCTGACCAACGGAAGTTTGCCCGTTTGGCTTTTAGTTGTCTTGCGGCGAATTCGCCGCGTGGAGATTTGGAACCCATGCGTTATTTTTCCTCTTTTGCAAAGCATAAACACAAACACACATATATAAACAAAACGAAGCCTACAACTGAGTTAAACCGTGAAGGATGAAGAACAATCCCGAGCAATTTCCAATAATCAATAATGCTGAAGAGTGTAGTTGGATTAAATTTTAATCTTTCTCTCTCTCTCTCTCTCGTGTGAACGAACTGACACGACGACGCTCTCCCACGTACACACGCGCGCGTGCCTAATGTCTGTCTGTCTCACTGTCTGTCAATTTATCATCTGGAACAAGCGGCAATTGTTGTTTTGTGTTGGTTTTTTTGTTTAGGTTTTTTGAGGGTTTGGTTGTAGTTGTCTTGGTAGGTGGGGTTGGATGTTCGTTTCGGTGTTTTCGGTGGGGGAGTTTGGCGGAGTCGTCGTGGAAGGTTAGGTCTGTTTGGGGGTTGTTTTTTGGCTGGCGGTTTCTGTTAGGGCGCTTCAGGCGAAAGCAAGGATTAAGGGGAATCGTGCGCAAGATGGTTCATAAGAGATATAAACGCGGTTCTGAATAGAGAATACTGGGGCTTGTCCGTGAGCACAAAGGTCTTGGAAGGCATCGTCGAAGACACAACATTAACCCGAGATAAAACTTGCTAGTGAAATGTGATTTCATCAACCGTTTTTTGACAGTCAAAACCGCGTCAACCGATTTTTGACATGGTAAACTTTTACCGACAACTTGACAGAATCAGGTATAGACAAAAAATCGCACAACAGTCGCCAAAGCCATACCATCGTAAATTTGGAATCTTTACCGCTGATTCATAATACTCTTATAAGCAAAATCCATATTAACAGTAATTATTCGGAGTCGGAGTTAGGGAAAGCTTAACTGCTAAAACCCTAAATAACTAATAACAGAGAGACCCAAATTGCGCACCATAGGACTATTCCACAAACAAAAGAAACAGCCAGAGGAGAAACCAGTCGAAGTTCCTCCGCAAACGCCTGAACCTCAAGAAAAAAGCTACCTGAAAGCCATGCCGCTTAAAGATTTAGCTGACTTGGAACACATTAAATCTGAAGTTAAAAACGGCAACATCCTCATTCTCCGCATCACGCCACTAGCAAGCAAAAGCATAGAAGAAGTCAAACAAGCCGTAAACCAACTCTACGAATTCGCAGAATCCATCCAAGGCGACATCGCACGCCTAGGCGAAGAAAGAGTAGTCATCTGCCCACCAAACATACGCATCTGGCGCGAAAAAACCCAAATCGCACCCAGCGAACCTTTACCTACAGCAGCCTAAAAGTTTCCAACACAGATGGAACAATCGCGTTAATCCCAGCCTTCTTATCTACAAAATTAGCCAAATTAAAAATCTTAGACTTCTCGCCATGAACCATGAAAACACGTTCAGGCTTCGGCTTCAAATGCGCCAAATAAGCAATAAGCTGTCTTCGGTCAGAGTGCCCTGAAAACCCAGAAATAGTCTCAACCTGCAACTTCACCTGCGCCACAGCCATCTTCCCCTCATTATCCATCGTCGCAACCTCACTAACACCCTTCTGCACACGACGACCCAAAGTCCCCTCAATCTGATAACTGACAAAAACAATCACATTCTTCGGATCAGCAGCCCAACACTTAAAATACTCAATCACAGGACCACCTTCCAACATCCCACTCGTAGCCAAAACAATACAAGGCTCACCATCAATAATCCCCTGCCGCACACTAGGATGCTCCACAATCGTAAAATAATCCGATTGAAACGGATTAACCTCCTCATGCAAAATACTATGTCGAACCTCACGCCCAAGATACTCAGGATAAGCCGTATGAATCGCCGTAGCCTCACTAATCATACCCTCAATAAACACAGGAGCCTCACGCATCAACCCACGCTTCATATAATCATCAATAATCAACATAATCTCCTGTGCACGACCCACCGCAGGAACAGGAATCAACACCTTCCCCCTCCGCTCCAAAGTCGCATTAATCACCTGAGTTAAATGCTCCTCAGCCTCCGCACGCGAAGGCATAACATCATCAGGACCACTGTACGTGCTCTCGGTGATAATCGTCTCAACCCTCGGAAACTCCGAGGCCGCAGCCTCCAACAACATAGTCCTTCCAAACTTGTAATCGCCAGTGTAAACCACATTATGCAAGCCTTCACCAATGTGCAAGTGCGCCATGGCGGAACCAAGAATATGACCCGAATTATGCAACGTCAAACGAATATCAGGTGCAATATCCGTCACCACGCCAAAACGTAGCGGAATCGTGTGCAAAACACACTCCCGAACATCCTTCTGATCATAGTAGGGCGTTATGCCCTGTTTTCCAGCCACATCCAAATAATCCAACTGAAGCAACGTCATCAAATTCGAAGTCGGCGCAGAACAATAAACAGGACCATCATAACCATACTTGTAAAGAAACGGAATCAAACCACAATGATCAAGATGCGCATGACTAATCACCACCGCATCCAACGAATCAATCTGAAACTCAGGACAATCAAAACGTGGAAAAGACTCAAAAGGCCTCTGCGAACCAGGATGAATACCACAATCAAGCAACACACTACTCTCACGAGTCTTAACAAGAAAAGCAGAACGACCAACCTCCTGCGCGCCACCAAGCACGGTCATTCTGACGTCGCCGACTTCATAGATTTTAGGTCTGAAAACTCTTTCGCCGATGGTGCGGAGGATGCGTTCTCGTTCTTTGCTTTCTGAATGCATGTAGTGGCGCATGTTGGTGACTATTTTGCTTTTGATGGGTGGGCTTCGGAGAACCTGGGGTCGCCATTTAGTTTTTTTAATTATTTCTTGGAGTACGGTGCCGTTTCTTCCGATGGCGAGACCGGGTTTTTTTGTCTCGATTATGATTTCGCCTAGGCTGGGGTCGAAGTTTATGTCTGTTATTTCTGCTTGGGGGTCGATGAGTTCTCGGGCGATTTTTTCTGCTTCGGGTTCTGGTAGTCTTACGGAAGGGTCTGGGCGTATGACTATTCTTTTGCGGATTACTCCTACGATTTCGGCTATTATGCTGCTTTGATCGACGAGGATTTCGGGTTTTTTGGCGTAGACGCTGAGCATAGGTCCTTCGTATTCGACTCTGGTGACTTCTGCTTCTCTTGGAACGTGTTCGAGTATGTAGTGGCTAATTTCAACTTTGTCTTTCTCGGTGGTTCGAGCCACGAAAATTACTTCCTTATTTGACGAGAATTTTGGTTTTTTCTTCCTCGCTTAACTCGCGATAGCCATTGTTGTCGATTAGAATGATGTTGTAGTTGTTGCCGCTTGCGACATCGCGTTTCATGGCGGCGTTCACGGCTTTGACGATGATTGGTAAGGCTTCATCAGTGGTCATGTCTTCGCGGAATTTGTCTTCGAGGATGCCGTAGGCTATCGGTGAGCCGGAGCCTGTGGATACGAATTTTTCTTCTGTTAAGCTTCCGAATGGATCGAGGTTGAATACGTGTGGGCCCGTTTCGTCGATTCCGCCGATTAGTACTTGTGTTGCGAGCGGGATGTATCTGGCTGAGAATAGGAGGTTGGCAATTAGTCGTGCTGCGGAGTTGACTGGCATGGGTCGGTTGAGGTTTATGCGGTAGAGTTGGGCGTTTGCTGTGAGGATGTCGACTACGCGTTGTGCGTCTGCTACTGTTCCTGCTATGGTCATGCCGAGGTGGTCGTCGATTTTGTAGACTTTTTTGCCTTGTTTGTGGGCGACGTAGAAACCCATGGTTACTCGGGTGTCGGAGGCTAGGATGACGCCGTTTTTGCAGACGACGCCTATGGTTGTTGTTCCTTTTAGGACTAGCTGGTTAGCTGAGTTGGTTTGTGTCATGTTAGTTATTCTCCCTAAAACTGATTGAGCGAATTGCATCGCTAGGAAGTAGCATCTGTTTATCATTCTATCTTGATTTATTAATATTGTGGTTGTCAAATTCTGGTTTTTCGGGCACGTTTTTGTGCGTTCTCTTTTGTGTATGTTCGTAAATTGGATGCGTTTGGCTCCACATGTTGCCGCATTGACTTCTTCGAACTGTTGTGCTCGGTGACTGTACCCCCTCCATTTTAAAAAGCTGGCAACATAGAATGAGAAAAGACCCCCTACTGGTTTTCTGCATAAATGACTAATAGGCTCTAGATGCTGCTGGGCGAGGCACACCGTTATCAGAATTCTTGTTTCTGTTTATTGCTCATTCATGAATGGGTAGCCCCAATCTTTGGGCGGCTGGAAGTTCTCTTTAATCGTTCTCTGTGAAACCCATCGTAGTAGGTTGCTCATGGAGCCGCTCTTGTCGTTTGTGCCTGACAGTCGTGCTCCTCCGAAAGGTTGCTGACCAACGACGGAGCCTGTTGGTTTGTCG
>DATEAU010000011.1:0-10372 GCA_035288165.1 Bathyarchaeia archaeon | reverse complement strand
TATTGCCGGCATAGTTTCTCGGATAGCTGGTTCATTTGTAACCGCGAAACACATGACTGGCGCCCGAATGTTTGAGCTTGTCAAAGTGGGAGAAGCCGGCGTGATCGGCGAAATAATGCGTCTTGAGGGTGATTCAGGCGTCATTCAAGCTTATGAAGAAACCGAAGGAATAAAACTCGGGGAAAAAGTTGTTGGAACGGGCAGACTTTTATCCGTAGAGCTTGGTCCAGGCATAATTGGACAAATATACGACGGACTCCAACGTCCCCTTCCCGTCATTTCAGATGCGGTTGGTCCACTCATTCAAAGAGGAGTAGAGGCTTTAGCGCTTGACCGAAAGAAAAAGTGGTATTTTCAACCTAAGGTGAAAAAAGGAACAAAAGTTGCCGGTGGAGATATTCTTGGGGTAGTGCAAGAGACTCCAGTTATTGAGAACCGAATTTTGGTTCCGCCTCAGATTACAGGAGTTGTAGAAGAGATATGCTCTGATGGGGACTATACGGTAACTGACCCAGTAGCGGAAATCAGAACCGACAAAGCCACGGAGCCATCATTCTTAATGCACACATGGCCAGTAAGACAGCCGCGTCCATACAAAGCGATACTGCCTCCGACTACGCCGTTGCTAACTGGTCAGCGAATAATAGATTCGTTCTTTCCAGTGGCTAAGGGGGGAATAGCAACGGTTACGGGCGGTTTTGGAACGGGGAAAACCGTCGTTTTGCAAACTCTCGCCGTGTGGATAGACGCGGACATAATAGTGTACATTGGCTGTGGCGAACGCGGAAACGAGATGGCTGATGTCCTGGAAAGATTCACGAAACTGAAAGCCACCCGTTTCAACCAGCCACTGATGACCAGAGCAATCTTTGTAGCGAATGTTTCCAACATGCCCATCATCGCGAGAGAAGCTAGCATTTATAGTGGTATAACGATGGCTGAGTACTACAGGGATATGGGGTACAACGTTGCAATAATGGCAGATTCAACCTCACGGTGGGCTGAAGCCCTTCGCGAAATTTCGGGACGAATGGAGGAAATGCCCGGTGAAGAAGGATATCCCGCGTACCTCGGCTCCAGACTTGCCCAATTTTATGCTAGAGCAGGAAGTGTTCAGTCAATAGGCAGTGAAGAAAGGCAAGGGTCTATTACCGTGTTGGCAGCGATCTCACCTCCGGGTGGTGACTTCTCAGAGCCCGTGACCACGAATACGCTTAGACTGGCAAAGGTGTTCTGGGCACTTGATTTTGCTTTAGCCCACCGCCGACATTTTCCAGCAATCAACTGGTTCATGAGTTATTCAGAATATCTTCCCTTCTTGGAAGAATGGTTTACGGGCGTGGACAGAGACTGGCAAAGGCTATGCGGAGAGGCTAAGACTCTGCTGAAAGAAGAGGAGGAACTAAAGGAAATTGTAGCGTTGATTGGAGCTGAAATCTTGGGCGACAAGCAGCGATGCGTGTTCGAAGTAGCAAAAATGTTAAAGGAATACTTTTTGTTACAAAACGCCTTTCACCCAGTTGACGTGTATTGTCCAATTGACAAAACCTACAAAATGCTTCGCACCTTGCTGAAATTTTACGAAAAAACGAAAGCGGCGATAGATCTGTCAGTGCCACTAACAACAATGCTATCTCTTCCTGTAAGGGAGGAGTTGAGTCGACTTAAGAATATCCCGACGAAAGAGTTTGATGAAGCAAATACAAGAATAAACAAGGAATTGGACGAACAATTTGAAAAATTCGTGGCGAAAGGAAGCGAGGATACGCAAAAATGAGCACAATCAACTCAGGTCTAAAATTCTTCACTGTTAAGGAGATTACAGGACCCCTTCTTCTTTGCGAATCTGTAAGCGGCATAGGCTATGGAGAAGTCGTGAAAGTTTTTGCCCATGGCGTTGACGAAAAAATTGGGCAAGTCATAGATGTTAGTGACAAAGTCACGGTTATTCAAGTATTTGAAGGTACGTCAGGTTTAGACGTTAAGGGTACAGCAGTTCGCTTTACGGGCGACACCATCAAATTGCCAGTTTCAATGGACATGCTTGGACGGATGTTCGATGGAAGTGGCAAGCCTACCGATGGTGGCCCGAATATAATTCCAGAAGACTATGTGGATATTCATGCGGCTACAATTAATCCTTATTCACGAGTGCACCCGTCCAAATTTATCCAGACGGGAATCTCAGTGATTGATGGTTTGAATACGCTGTTGCTGGGACAGAAACTTCCACTTCTTTCAGGAACAGGATTGCCACACAAGCAATTGGCATCACAAATAGTAAGTCAGGCAAGAGTTTTAGGAGAAGAAGAAAACTTTACAATAGTTTTTGCAGCTATGGGCATAATAGCGGATGAAGTCAAGGTTTTCCGAGATGATTTTCTGAAAATGGGCGCAATAAGCAGAGTAGCGATGTTTGTAAACCTTGCCCAAGAACCCGCAATCGAGAGAATTCTAACCCCTCGGTTAGCATTGACCGCAGCTGAGTACCTTGCGTTTCAACAAGACCTACATGTACTGGTGATACTGGTCGATATGACGAATTACTGTGAAGCGTTGCGTGAGATATCGGCGGCTCGCTTAGAAATTCCAGGCCGGCGTGGATACCCTGGATACATGTATACCGATTTAGCCACTCTCTATGAGAGAGCAGGCCTAATTAGAGGAAAAAAAGGGTCGATAACGCAGATCCCGATTCTGACAATGCCTGATGATGACGTAACTCATCCAATCGCAGACTTAACGAATTACATAACCGAAGGACAGATAATTCTCGACCGGGAAATGTTCAAGAGGGGAATTTATCCACCCATAGACCCTTCACCGTGTCTATCCAGGCTGATGGACAAGGGAATTGGCGCGGGCAAAACAAGGGAAGACCACAAGCAGCTATCTGACCAGCTTTATTATGCTTATGCTGAAGGAAAAATCGTGCAAGGAACCGCGATGGTTTCTGGAGAAAAAGCGTTAACCAACACCGACAAGCTTTACCTAAAATTCATGGAGAGATTTGAAAAAGAGTTTATCAGTCAAGGCTTTAGTGAAAACCGCGACATAGAAGAAACACTGAACATCGGTTGGAGGCTCTTATCGATTCTTCCAGAGTCAGAACTAACAAGAATCGACCCCGTCATAATAAAGAAGTTCCATCCCCAACACAGGCAAATAGGCAACGAATGAGGTGCCCGTGAATGTCAGTTGAAAAAATTGAGGTTCATCCGACGCGGCGTGAACTGATAGCACTAAAACGACGCAAAGCACTGGCTGAAGGCATCGCCGATATTCTGCAGAAAGACCTAGAAGCGTTGATTATCGCGCTCATTGAGCATAGGCAGAAGGCTCAAACCTTTCGAGCTCAATTTTACGAGATTTTGAAAAATTCCTACTCCCTGTTTACCGAGGCAGAAATGGTAAGTGGTTCCTTGAAAGTCAAGGAAATATCGTTGTCCACTCTTCCCATCGACTACGGTGTCGAAGTAGGCGCGACAACAGGAATCCTTGGAATCCAATTCCCTTCATTTCAATTATTAAAGAGAGAGAGTGCAACCCTGAAACCTCGTTTCAATCCAATAGACACGCCTATACAATTGGAGGAGGTTGCAGCAAAAACCGAAGAAGCGCTAAATTCCATGATCAAACTTGCAGAATTAATGGCTATTATAAGAAAATTATTGGAAGTAATATCGCTAAAGCGAAGACAGATCAACAGAATAAGATTTAAGATCATACCGCAACTTGATGCTACAATACGGTATGTTGAACTTATACTGGAAGAAATTGAAAGACAAGACGCCATCAGAGTCAGAGTTCTTCAGCGAAAGCGGAAGGAGAGGGCTGTTAAAGCACTCTAGAGATGCGTGATTATGAAACCGCTACAATATAACGAAATCATGCCGAGAGTTGCAATTGAATACCTCAAACTCCTTGAACCTGACGACGTGGTTAGCTTAATGGGCAAAGACCTTGAGGTAATTCGTTGTGCCTTAGCAGATTCACCGTATCAAGAGGAACTGTCGACATTATCTAAGGAAAGAGCTGATTCTGACGCCTTTGAGGAGGTTATTCTTCAAAACTACGTTAAGACATGTGAGAAACTCGTCAAGTATTCTTCAGGAGACATAAGAAAGCTGCTGTTGGCCGTTTTAAAAAAGTTTGAGGTGTCAAACATCCACACGTTGCTCAGGGCTGCAACGGCTCAGATGAATGTTGACGAAGCAATGAAGAACATCGTTCCAGTGGGTAAATTATGTAGGGATAGATGCCGAGCAATCCTGAAAGGGTCCAAAACTGTTGATGACGTGACAAATTCCCTTATCGAAAGTGAGAATGACTTGGCAATAAAAGCTGTATTGCGTAAGCACAAGAAAACTAGAGATTTAACACTAACAGAAGTTGCTTTGGACAAAACTGTTTATCAAGGGATATTGCAGGCAGCCGAAAAGCTCAAGGGTGCTGACAAAAAAATTGCCAAGAATGTCCTCGGAATCGAAATAGACGCAACTAATCTGAAAACCATTTTGAAATGGAAATCGCTGAAAATCAGCCGAGAACGAATGAGGGATTACCTAATGCCCACAACGCTCATCGATGAAGGCACACTGGAAAAGGCAACTACAGCACCCGATGCAAGATCGATGATAAAAATCTTATTTTCGAAGGCCGCGACTAAGAATCAAGTTTACGAAAGAATCTTCACTCAAATCATAAAGGAACACAATGCACCTTTATCACGATTGGAGGCTATTCTTGACAGGGCTTCGCTTACTATGAGCTTACAAATGATTAAAGAACACTCGCGTTACTACAATATCGGATTTGTGTTGGCTTTTCTTAACTTAAAATGGGCTGAAGTAAAAAACTTGAGGTGTATCATCAACGGGTCAGAAAGAAAAGCATCAGACAGCCAAGTAAGACAGCTTTTAACCTTTCCAAGTGACTTGTGAATTATCGAATTGCCTTGCAGGCGTTCTTGAGATCTAGCATGACACAACAAACTAGGCGTTGAGCATGAACGCAATTAGCAGACCGTAAATTGCCAGAGCTTCAGACAACACCAAGCCCAGGATGTTGATTGTATAACTTTCAGGTTTCTCGACTGTGGCTGTCATCAGCGCAGGGCCACAATAAGAGATGCCTAAGCTAGCAGCGGCTGCAGAGCCTCCCATGGCGACGCCTGCAAGCAAAGCCCTTAGGCCAGCGTCAGCAGTGGTGATTGAAGGCAGTCGTGAGATTATCATGAACGCAATGAGCAAACCATAGATTGCTAGGGCTTCGCCCAGAATGATTGTGATTAATAACTTGCTGCCCAATTCAGGCTTCTCAGACGTTACTGAAGCCAAGGCGGGAGCACAACTTATAATCGAGAAACTTGCCGCTGCAGCCGAGGCTATGATTGAAACCGTCGCGCCGATTGAAGCTATTACCGTAGGATCCATGTAGCTTAATCCACAGACCTTTTATTTAACTTTAAAGGGCTTAAAAGGAACGCCCTTTCCGCTATAGAATTCTGGAAGCAATTCAACCCAATGAAGCCTGAGGCAGTGAACGAAAATTACTAGCCCCTCAATGCTCAATGCCAGAATGCTTCCCAGCAGTATTATTGGGATGCTTTGCAGGGTGAAAACTCCATTCTCAACTCCAGCGATTATAAGAAACATGTAATTTAACGCGGTATGAGTTAGGAACAAGGCGGCAAGTCGACTGAATGATATCGTGTGGTCTAAGGACTCTATTAGAACTTCGATGCTAAAATCGATTCCTTCCATGATGCTTCCCGATGTTGCGGTAATTATACAAATTAGTAAGGCTGGACTTACCACAAGTCCCAGAAACATTACAGTGCCGTCCGCGAACCATCGGGTAATGTTCGAAATTCCTCCCCAATAAACCCACATGAAAAATCCACCTGAAAGAAGCCAAATCCAGCAACTCGATATCAAAGCAAGCTTAATGCTCTGTTTTCTTAGATTATTTACCACTCTCAAAACCAAACCTATGGTTAAAAGCGTAACGCCGACAAGAATGGCGAACCTCAACATACTTAGAGGCTCATTCATAGGATCAAAACCACCGATTTGAAAAGGCCCAATCGTGGTTAAGAGGATTGGATGAAGAACACCCGAAGGACCGAAGAATTCGCCAAAAAGGACGCCGAAGAAAATGGCTGAGCTACCGCAGAGAATAAACAATCCGCCTGCAAACAGAAAATAACGCATTATATCACTGACCTTGCTGATGTCAACTTTTCCCCTGAAGTAAACTAGTATGATGCCCACTGCTACGAGAATAGCACCTTGGCCCACATCGGCAAACATTATTCCAAAAAGCAACGGGAATGTTATGGCCATAAGCCAAACTGGGTTAATTTCTTCAGAGCGAGGATATCCAAGTGAGAACGTTAACTTTTCGAATCCTTCTAAAAGGCGAGGAACAGGTTTAATCACGGTAGGCACCAGGTCCTCGGTGCTTGGCGGTTCTTCCTCAATTACACTTTTTCCATTGGTTATCTTTCTTATCCCTTCAGTGACCTCTTCGAGGTTGGTCTTAGGCACCCATGCTTCAAAAAACACTGTTGAAGCGCAACGAGCCATGTTATTTTCGACTTTAATTAATTCCGCTACTCCTAGTGCCATATCACGCAAGGATGAAAGCTCAAGATGGATTACCCGGAACTCTGGGATGGTGTTAATATCTTGCTTTACTGTACTAACGCGTTTTTTTAGTTCCAACGTCTGTTTTATGAGTTTGCCTTTTTCATCAGGAGCCTGCTCCACTGCATGCGTTATAGTGGATTTAATAGTTTGCAGTTCGTTAATGAGAGAGTCTTTAGATTTGTTTGCATTTAAGGAGGCGCCAATTTCTGAAAGCCTAAGCTCAATGAACGCTAAGAACTTTTCGTCAGGTGGAAAAGGAACTTTCTGTATGGACCCCTCTTTCGGGTTCAGTTTCACGGTTTTGCGCAACCGTTCAATTCGTGAGAGGATGTTTAGACATCTCGCAGAGGTTTTGCCCAGTTCCTCTAAGCGGTTTTCGATGTCGGAGAACTCTCGTTCAGCTTCCAAGAGTAAGTCTTGCGGGGATTTCTCTGAAGTAGTAACGTTATTTTTTATGGCGGCCTTTTTGTTATGTATTCGCCATGTGTTAAGCTTCTGATCGATTTTTCGCGCAAGAGTTGTAGCCGAAGTAATAGTTTCAATAAATGGTTTTGAGCGGCTTTCGACATCTGACAGCTTCTGCCCCATTTCGCCAAGTATTTCTTTAAGAGTTGTCGTAGACGGAAGGGGTGCCTTGTCGACTAGCTCTTCTGGTTTTAGTCCTAATTGCTCAAGTGTATGGTTTGTGCGTTTGAGAATGTCCAGATGCTGGGCAGTAATCTCGCATGGAACAATATACTCCTCTAAGAGACCGTCAAAGGCTTCCTTTTGACCATTTACATCGATAGATTGTGCGACGCCCTTCTTGCCCAAGAAAAGCAAGACCTCCTCGACGTTCTCTTGTGGGACTACGACCTCGAGTTTCCAAAGATCCTGCGCAGAGATGCACCTTCTAATAGAATGTTGTTGGTAATGGGAAGCACTATTATTAACTTTTCTGGTAAAACAACAGAAGACTATCCATAAGATTAGCCGAGAAGCGCGAAAGGTTCAATAGTAGACTCAACATTAAATTTATTGCAAATTAAACTTGGTGCTGCCAGTGCTTGAAGCGTTAAAGGCAATAAAAGAGAAACATCTGGAAGCAAAAAGAATAATTGACGAAGCAAACGCCGAGGCTGATAAAATCATTCAAGAGGCAGCACAACAAGGTTTACGCGAATATGAAATAGCCTACAAAACGACAATAGCCCAAGCCGAACAAAAAGCTATCGACGAAAAAAGGAAAATGGCGGAAGAAGCTGAACGTGAACTAGGAAAACTCCTCTGCGAAGCCGAGGAACAAGCAAAAGAAGTCGAGTTAAAAGCTTCGAAAAATTTTGATAAAGCAGTAGACGCTGTTTTTGAGATGGTACTGCAATGAGAGATGAATGATGGAGTCGACGCGGGCAATAACTGAGATGATTTTGCAGGAGGCACAGAAATCAGCAGAAGTTATAATTCAAGAAGCAAAAAAAACTGCTGAAGATTCACTGACAAAACAGAGGAAATTAGGAGTTCAAAGAGCGACCGAGGAGGCACAATCGCTCTCAAAAAAAGCACAACGTGAATCTGAGATCAACAAGTTACGCAGCATGGCAAACGCTAAGACTAAAGCAAACTGGTTTATTCTGTCAAAAAAGGAAAAAATCATTGACAACGTCATAGAAGCAGTAGAAAATAAGATTCTGACCCTGACGGAGTCAAATGAATACAGGTTTATCCTTGAGAAGCTAATCAAGGATGGCGGAGTGATTCTGGGGGGATCAGATTTGGAAGTTCTGCTGAATGAAAAGGACTCAACCCTGCCACTAAAGCTTGACAAACTAGCTAAAGAAATCAGTGAAAAAACAGGGGTCAAAACGAGATTGAGGCTTCTTGAAGAAAAAATTGAAGTTATAGGTGGCGCAATGGTTAGAAGGATAAATGGTGAAGTTATTCTTGACAACACTTTTGATGATATTCTTCGGCGAAGAGAGAGGGATTTACGGTCTGAAATAGCTAAAATTCTGTTTTGAAAGAGGCGCCAAACTGACTCCCCTAATACGTCTTTGAAAAAATTCTTTCTGAACAGAAACCAGCCTTTTAACGTTGAGGCTCTGTAGCGACATGCGCATTCTTTTTATAATGCTGCATGTTTAGATTTTGGCAATTCCGGGGAGAATGATCCAGTTGATACGTATCTATACCGTGAAAAACAAGGAGTTATTTGAAACCGACGTACGTTCAAAAAAAGAAATGGATAACATCGTTGGCAAAGTTAAACGGGCTTGGGTTGACTGCCCAGACTTAGATGAAAAGGAAACAAAGATTTTGTCAGATTTGCTGGGTGTCGAGGCAACGACTTTGGATGGAATCGAAAATGGAAACGTGCGCCCGCATTACGCAAAGTGCTTTGATGAAATGTGCCCCTACTACACTTGGATTTCAACCCCTGTGGTAGAGTTTACGGATGAACTGAAGCTGCATCCAATGAGCATAATCCTGAAAGAGCGTTTTCTAGTAACACTGCGTAGCAAGCACTCAGAAAGGCTTATTGAATCGACTCTCCGAACTTTTAAGGCGCTACCGCCTGAGAAAAGAAAGCCCACCGTAATACTGAGCAAGCTCGTTCATGAAATAATAGACGAGAATTCAAGCGCTATGGTGTCAATTCGTGACCACATCGACAGCATCGAGGTGGAGGCTATGGAGGGACCACGGCAAAAAGCCGTTACGAAATCAATTTTCAAGCTGAAAAGAAGTTTGTCTACTCTTCATAGACTTCTTTGGGCTGAAAAAGAGCTGTTGTCCGATCTAGATTTAGGTGTCATACCGAACCTAACACTTGTTCCAGAGGCAAAGCTGATCATAGAAGACGCGTCTGATGACATTACCCGAGAGCTTGATTTTGTGAACTCGTTCAACAGGAGTCTCGATAGTATTCTCAGACTGCAAGACTTGGGGGCAATCCACAGGGTTGAAACTAATCTGGTCTATCTTACGATATCACTCGTTGTATTAACTGGAATCCTGATAATGCTGGAAATAGCAGCGCGACTGGCAGGTGCTTAGCCAGAGAACAGTTATCCTCAAGATTCTTGAATAGTAGATTCAAACGTTATGCTTCCAGTAATGAAGTCCACAAAGAACATATCACGGCCACAAAATAGAGCACTGCGGCAATGCGCCTAATGTGAAATTGTCAACTGTTTTCTCGATAAGGGAAGAACTGCATACACTAGAGCAACAAAATACGTAAAAGAGAAAAAGAGAGCGAAAATTTACAGGCCTAGTATGCTTACTAGGTTGTATTGCACTATCAACGCGGCGAACAGCGAGGCAACTAGCGACATTACTGTAATCATCGTGTTTATTGAAGGCCCAGCAGTGTCTTTGAATGGGTCACCTACTGTGTCTCCAATTACAGCTGCTTTGTGTGCGTCTGAGCCTTTCCCGCCGTGTACTCCTGTTTCGATAAGTTTCTTCGCGTTGTCCCATAAGCCGCCCGCATTTGACATTAGCAATGCTAGCAACAAGCCTGAGAATATGCTTCCAGCCAAGTATCCGCCTAACGCCTGAATTCCTCCTATAAAGCCGACCGCAAGAGTAACGACTAGGATTATGATGCTCGCAGGCAACAGCTCGCGCAAAGCACCCGTCGTGGCTATGTCAACGCATTTTGCATAATCTGGTTTTACGCCTTCTTTGCCTTCTCGCAAGCCTGGAATTTCTCTGAACTGCCTTCGGATTTCCGCAAT
>DATEAU010000010.1:0-10306 GCA_035288165.1 Bathyarchaeia archaeon | reverse complement strand
ACAGACGTAGCAACTGACCTTGCGTTCTGTGGAGAGGTGTGTTAAAGTAAACTTTATACGTTTAAGTTCTTAACTGATTTACAGGTAGTTATTTATGGTTTCTGTGATGGAAGCAACCGTAAGTTTGGTTATACAAATCATCGTTCTAGCTCTTCTCACCGTCGCGGTAGTGCTCAAAAATAGGAAAAAATTTCGCGAACACGGAATCCTAATGACCACATCCGTTGTGCTCCACATCATCACAATACTATATGTCATGGTACCATCCTTCAGCAGCTTCTTCAATTCTCCAGGCACAATTGTCATCGACGTGATCGTCATAATCTCATTCATCCACGTCGCACTAGGATTAATCGCAGTCGCACTTGGAATCTGGCTTACAGCCTCATGGCATTTCAAAACAGATCTTCAAAGGTGCTTCTCCAACAAAAAGTTGATGAAACCAACGCTAACAATGTGGGTAACAGCTATCTTGCTTGGAGTTATTATGTACATAACTTTCTGGGTAGGATTGCTGTTCTCATAGCACGAACCAGCCAATACTCCCTTTTTACTTCCATTTCCAGCAACCTAAAAGTCACAAAATTATATGTGAATTATTTCGGGCGTTATCGTTTCTCTCGTCACTTTCAGTATCGCAACCGAAGGCTTAACAATGAAAGACGATGGATTCGTGGGGCTTCCAGGGTTAATGTAAAGGGTTTTTCCTTCCCACTTTATGCTGGAATTGTGTGTGTGCCCATAAACGAAAACGTTGAAGCCGTTCTGCTTCGCGATCTCACGCATCTTACCCATCCCGAACATTGTGTTAGGGTCATGCATCACGCCGATTTTCCAATCAGACACCTTCAACGAATTAAGCTTTGGCAAAGCACCGCTAACTTCTGGTCCATCCATGTTCCCGTGAACCGCCAAGACAGGCGCCAACTGCTCCAATTCGTCGACGACAGCTAGCTCCACCAAGTCCCCCGCATGCACAATGAAATCCGCTTTCTCAAAGATTTTGAAAACCTTCTCAGGGATACATCTCGCCCTTACAGGCACATGCGTGTCAGAAATTAAGCCCACAATCTTGACTGGTTTCATTTTTGGTATTTCACGATATACCTGAGTTTGTTCAGACGTCATCCAACGCTCATCTGGAACTTGTTTATGGCTGTAAACTAATATTACGAAAGATAATAAAGATTCACATGTATCGATTGCACCATCAGAAAAAAGGGAGCAGATCAAGCCGTTGTCAGCTTAATCCCGTGAAGGGACTCGCGAAGCAGGCTTAGAAGGTTTTTTCTCTTTAGTCTTCAAATTCGCCAGATACTTTAGGTTGAAAGGTTTAATCGTGACCCCAGGGGTTAAGTCTGCTTGAAAAGTCTGACTTTCCACTATAACGTCGGCAAGCTCCGAATCATGCGTTCTGACAAACGAGGCATAATCCGAGTAGCTCTCGTGGAGTGAAACGCAAACCGAATCCCAGCCTAATCCCCGTCCTTCCTGAACTAAGACTACGTTTGGCTGTTTATTGTACCAATCCTTCAGTTTCTGGAGCGCCTTGGTTCTTTCTTCGCCGCTTAAGTGTTCAAGCTTGCTTTTCAAGAAGGTGAAGGCGGCAATTTCGAACCCGATTTGCCCAAACTTTGGCACAACCGTGTAGCCGTCAATGTAATTCTCCTCTAGCATTGCCCTTCTTCGGGTCACTGTTGGCTGCGATACGCCTATAGCTTTAGCTATTTGTCTGTCGCTTCTGTGAGAGTCTTTCATTAACTCGAACAAAAGTTTGTAGTCGATAGGTTTCAGTTCCTTCAAATCAATCACCTGAAATTGTCCAATAACATTTCTTTCTTAATATATAAACTTGGTTGTTGACTCGTGAAAGATCGACGTGTTCAGCTATCGATTACCATCTAAAACTATGCATAAACTGAAAGACTTTATGCCAAGAGCGTAATTCTTACACTGGACAAGGTGGCGAAATGCGCGGGCAGCTACTTAAGGAAATTGAAGCAGAAGCAACATCTCTGTTGAGCAATTTAATCCGAATAGACACAACAAACCCTCCAGGAAACGAGACGGCAGCAGCAACCTTCTTAGCTGAGAATTTGAGTAAAGATGGATTCGAATGTGAAATCATCGAATCTGCACCTGGCAGAGGGAACATCCTAACTCGCTTGAAGGGCGCTACCGAAAAACCCAGTTTGCTTCTTTTGTCCCACCTCGATGTTGTTCCAGCCAAACCTGAAGAGTGGAGCGTAGATCCGTTCGGCGGCGTCGTGAAAGACGGTTTCGTTTGGGGACGGGCCGCTTTGGACATGAAAAGCATGACGGTAATTGAAGCCTTGACGATGAAGCTCTTGAAGAGAAACAACGTGAAGCTGAAAAGCAGCATCATTCTTGCTGCAACGGCGGACGAAGAGAAAGGCGGGTTAGCGGGAGCCGACTATCTACTCCGCAATCAACGCAGTAAAATCTTCGCCGACTACGTTTTGAATGAGGGCGGCGGACTGGCGTTTCCAACTCAGAACAGGAACGTTTACACTGTTCAGACGGCGGAGAAAGGAATTTTATGGTTCAAAATAATAGCAAAAGGAATTCCTGGGCACGGTTCCACGCCTGACGTTGCTGACAACGCCATAATTCGCATGAACAAAGTCATTGAGAAGCTGACGAGGTATCGTCCTCCAACAGTGATTGTTCCGACAATGAAACGGTTTCTCAACGAAATTGCAGGTGAAGATGAAAATTTGCAGAAGCATATTTCGCGTTTGTTAGCTAACCCGCTGCAAGGTGACCTATTGCTTGACGAGTTGGCGAAAACGGAAAAGCTGTTGGCGGAGGAGATTCGGCCTCGGATACGAATGACTATTGCGCCCACAGTTATTCATGGGGGCGTTAAAGAGAACGTGATCCCCTCAGAGTGCGAAGCTACGTTTGACTGCCGCATTCTCCCTGGTCAGGCGACAAGCCAGGCTTTTGAGTCGATTAAAGAATTGCTGAAAGAGGTTGGCTTGGACAAGTTAACGTTCGAAATCATACAGGCTAATGAACCTTCTGAATCGTCCTTTGAAACGCCGCTTTCCCATGTTATAATTGACGTTTTGAGGCAATTTGAGCCAAACTGCGGCGTTACCCCCCTGCTCATGACGGGCGGAACTGATTCTCGATTCTTCAGACAAGAAGGAAGCATCTGCTATGGCTTTCATCCGATGCTTCCTGAAATTGCTTCTGGCAGGATAATCAAAAGGGAGCATGGTGTTGATGAACGTATCTCCGTGGAAAACCTGGTTTTTGGCACGAGTGTGTTGTACGAAGTGGTTAAAAGGTTCATGAGTTTGGAGTAAGCAAGGTTTCAGCTGCATTAACCTTTACCCATAGGCTAAAGCCTCCATTCTTTCGGTTTCAAGAAAGTGCTGTAGCTGAAGGATGTTCTTTAAATGTAAAAAGAGGGGGGTAGCAGGTTTTTGGTCTTTCCACTGCTTTTCCTGAACATCCATGTATACGACACGCTTGTTCAGGTCATATAATTATAGCGGCGTTTCTGCAATGACCTTCTCTTGTGTCGGAGATCCCAGCTGTCTGCGTCGCATTCGAAGTGTGTAGATTGTGTATATTATGGCTGCTAGGGCGATTATTTCGACCACAGCGAGGATGGTAAACGGCTGCAAATCGATTTGGCTCGTCAACGGTTTGGTAGTTAGTTTTAGAGTTCCTAGATCGGTTTTTATGGTGGCGATGTCTCCCTCCATCGAGGTTATCTTCCCTGTTAGCGTTCCCAAGCTCGTTTGGATCGTTGCTACTGTGCCGTTAATGTCTACCACTTTGGCTTTGAGGTCAGATAAGCTAACTTTGAGCTCTCCAACGTCTGATTTGATGGTAACTACATCGCCTTCAATCTTTGCCATGTGTCCGTTTATGTTATCCAACTTCACGAGTGCTTCTCCAACTCTAGTGTCTATTCGCGCTAAAACCCCCGACTTTGCGTCCCCAACGATGTCGACGAGTGTGGCGTTTATTTGGTCTGCTTTCACCAGGGTTTGCCCGACTTTTGTGTCGATTCTGGCTAGTACGTCGCCTTTTGCGTTGCCTATGATTTCTACAAGTGTAGCATTTATCTGGTCGGCCTTGACTAGCGTCTCTCCGACTCTGGTATCAATTCTAGCTAATACATCCCCTGTTGCGTTGCCTATGATTTCGACTAGTGTTGCGTTTATTTGATCTACCTTAACTAGGGTTTCTCCGACTTTAGTGTCAATTCTGGCTAATACGTCTCCTTTGGCATTGCCAATTATTTCGACGAGTGTGGCGTTTATTTGGTCTGCTTTCACCAGGGTTTGCCCGACTTTTGTGTCGATTCTGGCTAGTACGTCGCCTTTTGCGTTGCCTATGATTTCTACAAGTGTAGCATTTATCTGGTCAACCTTTACGAAGATTTCTCCAACTTTGCTGTCAATCCGAGCTAATACGTCTCCCTTCGCATTTCCCACGATTTCAATGATGCGAGCGTTGATTTCTTCTACTGTGGCGTTTACAGCTCCGAGGATGGTATCAATTTTTGCAAGCGTTACATTCTTGTTGTCGCCAATTAAGCCAGTTAGAGTTGCGTTCAAGTCGTTGAGGCTGGCTATAATGTTGCCGTTTTCCGTGTTGATAACCGCCCCAAGTTTTCCGTTGCCGTCTTGTATTATTCCAGTTATTGTAGCTTTTACTTGGTCCAGTCTTTCTATCAGCCATTGCAGCGTTAGTTCAACAACTTTGAAGGTTGCATCTGCTTGGAGCCCGTACCTGTCTGTTGTAGTTATGGTGTAGTAGCCCGCAACTGAGGTGGGAACGATAAAGTTTCCCTCAAATTCACCTTTGGAATCGGTGGCAAATGATCCGATCAAGATGCCGCCGAAGCGCAAGTCAACCTTTGCATAAGGCATGAAATTTTGCCCACTGATGCCAATTATGGATGTTCCAGGAGCTTGGCTTGTTGCTAAGTTTATCGTAGGGGCATTGGAAGAGGATTTTTGTAGGGAAACTTTGCCTTTTGTAATGCTTTCCTCTAATGCATCGACATTTGTGTCTGACGCGGCGAATATTATCGGCACCGTGGCGGTCTCCTTCTTATCTAAAGCGCCGATTGTCCATTGGAGCCCGATTCCTACGTTGCCGAAGGCGTCAGCGTGAACTTCGTTCCTGTCTCTGTAGTTGAAATTATAATCTCGCATGCCGTTAGCCACAGACAGTATCTTCGTGTAGTCAATGTCCACATCGTGATGTGTTGAAGAAGGCGAGAAAGATGCGAAACCCGCAACGCCCTTGTATTGCTCAGGTATTTCGGAGCCAAAGTGGCTCGGTCCGTAATACTGGTAAACGCCATCTATTTCTTGGTAATAAAGCGCTGAATTGGGTGGTTGATAAATGTTCAAGTTGTATGCTGTGTAAAAAGCTAAGTCGTTAAGTTTCGCCTCTGAAGTTATTTTGAAAACGACTGTGTAGTAGCTTTCTGACGGCGCGGGTGCAGTGATATCCACAACGATAGTTGCCAGAAGCACCGAACCGGTTGGATCATAGATAGAGATCGTCCCCTGAACGTGGCTCGGGTCTTCAACCTTAACTTCGAATCCAGTGACCTTTTCGACCAAGGGTACAGGCCACCTGTTGAAAGCACCGTTTGCCAAGTCGAAAATATAAGTTGTTCCGTTGTAGGTTAGGCGAAGAATGTACAATCCGTAGTCGTTAAGCATCAAATTGTACCAGCCGTTTTGCGAGTAATGGTAGAGCTTCCATGAATCGAAGTAGAAAGAGCTGGTATCATATTTCCACTGGGCAAACTGTTTTGTAGTCTTGATTCCGACATACATTCCGTCGTTGAAAACGGCGTAAAGAGTGAAGCTTGCCGAAGCCGTATTTCCGTTTGCATCGACTGCCGTTACAATGTAGTTGCCTGCTGCTAATCCGTCTGGAACGTTAGTCATCAGGTCGAAGATACCAGCCGAAGCTGTTGAGGAGTAGATATCCCCGTAAAGAAGCGACTGCCACTTGATTCGAACCTCCGTGTAGGGCGCGAAGTTCACGCCATGCATTCGCACCGGGGTATCTGAAAATCCTGAACTTGGAGTTAGAGTCAGTTGGGGTTCTCCAGCGGCTCCAGCGGGCAATGGCATTATCGTGAGCAAGGGTAATGCTAATGTTAAGGTCACTAGCAACAAAAGTTTCATGTTTGTTAGTCTGTTTTTTGGTCTTTCTCTCATAGACTTTGCCTCCTCCTCTTATAATTTCCTTCGACAAAACCTAAACTTGGCGAGTATTTAATAGGGCATGGTGTCTATCTCCAGAACCTTCCTCTATTTTATTATTCCAGAATCAAGTTTTAGAAGACTCTTAAGTCGAACACGGTTATATTTCGGGAGAGGAAATGGCGTTCTTCAAGTGTAAAGGTTAATACAGGCAAGTTTCAAGTTCTTTTTTTTTGGAACTAATTGAAAACTTCGGTTCCGAGTGCCCCGATTTGAAATAAGATTGGTTGTGCGCGTTTCCTGAAGCAGCTTATGCGCGTGTTTTTGCTAAAATTCCAAGTACGAAAGTTGGGCAGATTTTTGCCGAGTTTCCATGGTTTTGATTGCGATCTCTGTTAGTTGCAGTTTCTAACCTGAAATATCTACCTATTTTAATGTTGCCAGCTCTAATTTTGTGCCGAATATTTGAGTTCCGCATTTTTTCTGGACAAAGTTTGTGCTTGAGTTTCATGGGAAACTTGGGCTGTTGGTTCGGAAAGGAACCAGTTGGGTCATCAACTTTTACTTACTCACCGACGAGAATTGAAGTCAAGGAGAAAAAGAAAATGAATAAAAAATTACTCCTTGGAATACTGGCCATTGCTTTAGTCGCTATCGTCGGAACTACAGTCGTTGCAGACAGCTGGAAGAGCAAATTCTTAGGCTTCCGTCTCAATGCTGGCGGTACACAATCCCTGTACTTGTACAAGGATTGCTGGGCGCTATGGACCGCAGAAGGCTGGACACAGAGTGTCACTGAAGGCAACACCTACGAGTTCTCTGTCTACGTCCTGAACACTGGAACGGAACTGATGTACATCACATACTTGCCCACTGACGTCAGCAAAGACAACGGTCAAACTCGCTTCCGCATAACCGTAGATGTCATCAACTACGGATTGCCATCTCAAATGACCGACAACAACATCGCATTGCCAACAGGCATATCATCGCTACCATACGCCCTTCCAGAGAAAAACGTGTTGAACCCAACAAACGGCTTCCCACTGGCACCGAACAAGATGATCAAACTAGACATCGAAATTCAGGTCTTCTCAGTAGACCTCAACACGGGAACCTGGAGCTTCGATTTCGAAGTCATCGGTGTCGCAGTTTAGGCCAGCATAGAACAGCATCTAACCCCCCACTCTTTTTTTCTTCTTAATGAATCAAGTAGCTATTTTCCTCGAAAAATGCAGCAACCTAAAAACACTTTGACTTAGCTGTAAGGAAAGGGCCCTCAAGACAAGGCCTTGGTATTCATCAAATTCTCTTCTGAATCTTACACGGTGTTAACTGAATGCCATCTTTCAATTAAATCATGAGCCAAATCGAGAATCAGGTCATTTTCCATAGCCTAACGGCAATAAGCCAACTTACCTTCGAGAAATAACGTTAATATGGCTCTTTTTTTCACTCAATCTGAGTGAGCTAATGAAAATTAGAAAGCGTTTGACTGTTTCCTTGATCGTGCTGGCTGTTGTCTTATTTGTTATTGGAGCAATAGCGAATTCCATAGTTGTCGCAAAAGTAACTGCAGCCGAAGATGGTTTTTCAGACGCCTATTTTTTAGAGCCTGCTTCGGAGATAAAAAGAAACATCAAGGTTACTGACTCCGATTCAGCGCTTAAAGTAATTCTAAATGCCACTGACAAACTCCAAATGAATGTTGAGTTTAATGGAAATGTAGAATACTCCAAGAATGAGAGTCAACTCCAGCATAATTTTGTCTTAAAGGATCCTGGCGAATGGAAGGTTATTTTCAGAAACAATAGTCCTAGCCGTGTCGATTACTCTTACTCACTTATCTTGACAACTTTTCTCAAAGAAGAAAAAAACCCATATGCATGGCTCATGTTCCCAGCTTTCTTAGCTGGAGAACTCGCCCTTTTTCTAATAATACCAATCACTTTTTATGATGGCGTTCGGCGCAAAATGAACAAGAAGATTGCGGAGATACTTATCTTTTCAACAATGCTTATACTGGCACTAGGTTTCATGCCACTGTTCAGCCTCATAGCAGGAACCAATACTCCTTTGGTCTCGCCTAGAAGTTCCAGTATGGAACCGACAATATTCCCCGGAGACTTGGCTATAGTAACAGCGGAAGACCCCAGAGGACTCAAGGTGGGAGATATTTTAGTCTATGATGAATTAGTGAAGAATCTGACCATTCCAAACCCGGAAAAAATTAGCTACCCAACAATGCACAGAATAGTGGAAATTAGAAAAGAATATAGTAAGCTCTTCTTCGTCACGAAAGGAGACAGAAACTCTGATCCAGACGAATGGTTCGTCCCGGAAGAAGGAGTGATAGGAAAAGTCAGTTTCATTATTCCATACTTGGGTACGGTTGTCATGGTCTTGAGCCAGATTGAAGTAAAAATCCTTATAATAGTCATAACCGTTATCATCCTCGCAATATGGCCTAGCAAAAAGAACAAAACAAAGGTGCAAACAAAAAATGAAGAAAAATCGATTAATCCTGCTTAGCGTAGCGATAATCGCTGTTGTATCAATTCTGCTTGTCTTCCAACTGACCAGAGAAAACGGGTCAAGCCTTCTCGCGATTGACTACTCAACCACCTACTCAACAATCTCCACCATCTATCAAAGGCAAACTTTCTACGCTAACGGAAACTACTGGCTATTCTACAGCAACGGCACAAACCTGTTCTACACGAGTTCATCTGACGGCTTACTGTGGCGTACACCAAAAAACGTGACTAGAGGATTAAGCGCAAGCGCAATGTCCATATGGTACGAGAACGGTAACGTTCACTACGCCAATGCTGGCGGACCGGGAAGCCCTGTTGTTTATAGAAAAGGGCAAATCGTGGAAAATGAAATCGTGTGGAGCGGAGAGCAAACAGCTACTCAGGCAATACCGACAGTCGAGAACTATAACGCCTACGTTACGGTTGACAGTTCCGGTCGCCCATGGATATCTTACATGCGCTCTGATAGCAAAGCCACTCAAAATCCTTGGACTGTACAGATTATCAGAGCCAACTCACCGAGCGCTGAGTCATGGACAGCTCCCATGCAAGTGTCAAGCGCCTCATTCTATCCCTTAAGATCCAGCGTTTATCCATTGTCAAACGAACGAATGTATGCAATTTACGTCAGTGAAATTGGCGCCGAAGGAAGATTGTGGAACGGCACATCATGGCAACAGCCTGAGACCATAACCAACCGAGACCTCACACGCGACCCCAGCTACTCGGCAGTAAGCTTGAACGATGAGATTAATCTGGCGTTGACAGAAAACGCGACAAACGACGTTTATTACTTTAATCGCTTATCGGACGCAAAATGGGAAGAAAAACTGGTAGAACCAAAACAGGAAATGGTCTCCGTGCCAGTCTTATCTACCGATCCTGCAAGTAAAACACTGTACCTACTATGGATTCAAGGCAACACCCTTCAGGTGAGAAAAACTGAAAACGGAAAGTGGGAGAAGGCAACAACCCCCAATCTGTCTTTGACCTCCCCAGTTGCACTTTCATCTTTCTACTACGCTGACGAAGGAAAACTCGGCGTAGCCCTGATAGAGAGAATTGAGCCTCATACTCCTGAAGTCTACAAGCTCGGGTACTTTGTGCTGTTCGATCTTTAAAAAAATTGTTCTGGCAAACTCCGAACCAGTTGGAGACGTTTAGGAACCACAAGATTTGGTCTGGAACCGCAAAGCTCATTAGATTTCAGGCATTCTTCGGAAACTACCAACCGAGAGACTGTAATGGTAACCCTTAGATTGGAAAAGACATGTCTCATCGTTAATTATGATTGCGTCAAGGACTTCCTTGAAGGTTGCGAACCTGATTGTCCCAATGCTACAAAGTTGCTATGCTTCAATTTCTCCTAGACCCGAGGAAACTCAAGCTTAGCCTAAGCCTAGTTACAAAAACTGTTTTAAATAACTATACTTAGGAGCCAACTTGTAGACTCGATTTCTCATTCCAACGGGGTAGACGTCCAATATTCCCTTCTGAGTCAATGCATCCAGGTACTTGGAGAGATTCTTGTGTGAGATTCCTGTGTTTCTTGCA
>DATEAU010000009.1:0-2431 GCA_035288165.1 Bathyarchaeia archaeon | reverse complement strand
TGCAGCCACAATCGTTCGAACTCATGTGGAAAGGCAGAACTTTCCTGCTGTTCTTTGTGTGGTTGGTCGCGCTGGAGCTGATTCTCGGTTGGGAAAACCTGCAAGCCAGCAAACTCAGCAAGCCCGTCTCCGCTAGGTCGCTCTTGTTTGTTGTATCTTTGTTGCTGCCCACAGTGTTCGTGGGCATATTTAATTACGCTGGGGGAAACGCGTTTGTCGCGGATTTCTCTCGGCAAAACGGCGTCTTCTGGTGGATCGACATTCCTACTGCGGTGGAGTACCTCGTGTTTGCTGTTCTCTTCGGCTTAACGGCTTTCCTGTCTTTCGGAGTTAAAGGGCTGAAGAGCTTCTCTATTCCAATATTCTTCCTAGCAATCGTTGGGACAGTTTTTGCCATAGACAGCGTTTACCCATACGACCAGTTTACGCCGTTCCAAGTGCTCGTACCCACCACGACGGTGCTTGCGGCAAACACTCTCGGCTTAATGGGATATAACACTAACTTAGACATGTCACGTGGCGCCCTACCTCAACTAACCGTAATAGACCCAGCGAACCCGTTGAAGCCAGTAACGTTTGCGGTTGCCTGGCCCTGCGCCGGCGTCGAGAGCCTCCTGATCTTCACGGTGACGATTCTGCTTTTCTTGAAGAGAATGCCCATTTCCTGGAAAGCGAAAGCGGGCTATTTCGCCTTCGGCGCGGCAGTCACCTATTTCACGAACATTCTAAGAATTGTTAGCATATACCTTGTAGCGTTAAGCGGTGGAGACTGGAACCTCTTCCACGCAATGTATGGTCCCTTATTCGCAATTCCATGGATAGTGTCCTATCCCCTTGTGATTCTCGGAACCCAGACCCTATGGCACAGATTCACGAACAGGAAAAAAGCAAAGATCACCTCGAAAGATTTCGAAGGCAGCCTAACTCAGCCCGAAGGCATTTCAGGCTAGGAAACATCGACGACTACGGCGAAGCCTTGTTTAACTAGGATTTTGGCGTTTTCCACAGGCACAGACGCCACGTCCTCAGGCACGAAGGGACCATAGGTTTTCATGTCTCCGCCGATTACCGCGGGAACGACTTTCACGAAGCGCAGGGGTACTCGCTTAGGGTAGGATTCCACGGGCTGTTCCACGGGTTTCTCAAGGCTGATTTTAGGGGGTTGCCCTTCAAGGAGCGTCTGGGCGAAAGCGCGATAACCTTCCACCAAAGGTGAGTACCCTTTGCTTAATTGTGCTTCCTCTGCTGTCAGCAATTCCGATGGCAATTTTTGGCTATCGTTAACAAGTTTGACTATTTTCTTGTATCGCATCCGTGTTAGTTGCTTGACGATGCGTTTGACGTTTTTCAATTCTTGCTCCAGAAGCGCGGCTTTGAGGGCTTTTGGGTCAAGCGTTCGGGTTTCTTCTGTTATTCTTCGAATGTAATCCGCGACTTGCGCATAGAAGTCGACCCGCAAAGGCTGGAGCGCAGTGTCGTCAATTTCGCGTAGCCAAACAGCGTAAAGTTCACTGTACATGCTACTCTTCCACCACTTCGGCTCTGCCCTTCAGAATGAGCAGCACAGCCGCCGCTGTTGGCAGCTCAACTGTTTGATTCTTGTATGGCCCAAACATGCTCTCACCTATCCTGAATTCTGGCGCGCTAGAGACTACCACTTTCACGGTGCCCTCTTTAAAAGCTACTGCTTCCCTGAAAGGATCAAAATCCGACAAGCGCCCGACTGGAAACTCGATTTTCTTCAAACCCGTCTTACCGTGCAGGGTTCCGTTCATTCTGATGAGGCGGTGTATGTCGGTTGTGACAACTGTGTCGATTTTGGCGGATTCAAGTTCCTTCACGTGCCGGGCTATTTTCAACCAAGTTTCCGTGCCGACGCCTTTTACGTTGCTCCAACGATTCTCTTCGATGTAACGTTTTGCAATCGTTTCTTTATTCTGCAGTATCGCTTCCACGTTTTGCTTGATTCCTACACTTCGCAAGTCTTCTCGTGTGGCGCTCAAGAGGAAATTTTGCATTCCCAGCTTAATGCGCTTGTTCCAGCCGAAATCGTGAAGACTAAAGGCGCGCTCAGAACCTTTCTTGCGTTTTTCCCCAACGCGCTCCTCGAAACCCAACAAACCCGAGCCGTACACGTAATCGACGATTTCCCTGCGCGCCATTGCATCCAGAGGTTTGACTGCTTCGTCTTCAACGTGAACATGGTAGCCGCGGTGACCTGAAAAGAAAACGTGAACATGTTTGCTTGAGAACCCAAAGTCTTTTTCAAGAATGTCAAGTAGCTTGACGGTTTCATCTCTGGCTGAGTCTACGCAGCGTTCGCAGGGCCAACTTTTCGCTTTAAACTTCAGCCCACCACAGACCGGGCAGGTTTCAGGCGTGACGCCTTTGCCGCTGAAGAGGCATTTGCCACAGGTCCACTCGTCATGGA
>DATEAU010000008.1:0-14360 GCA_035288165.1 Bathyarchaeia archaeon | reverse complement strand
CACAGAGACAACAGCAGCCGTGGCGATGTACACTGATTTTTCCAAGCCAAAGGCGGTCAGGAAAGCTCCCCTCAAAACACCGCCAGTTCCAATTAACCCAGCGAAGAAGCCTGATAAGCCGCCGCCGACAGCGGCGTTTCTTGAACTTGCAGGAACCGACAGCTCCTGTTTCCACAACGACAAAAAGGCATAGGCAATGAGGAAAACGGCTAAAACAATTTTAAGCCAAGACTGCGGCACATAATTAACCAACAACGCTCCAGCAACTGTTAACACGACGCTTGGAGCTCCAAAAATCAAGAGTAACCTTTTATCGAAACTGCGCCGAAAAAACAGGATTCTGCCGATGCCTCCTGAGAGGTGGAAAAACGCGACCAAAACCAAGGCTATCCTGAAATCAAAAAAGAACAACGCTATCGGCAATAAAATCGTGGAAGAACCGAAACCCGCAACTGTACCTGTCACCTCAGCGAAAAACGCAGATAAATAAAACAAGACTTCAGCCAAGTTGTTCCTCCCAATTAACCCAGAATTTCACCAAAGATTTAATGCTCACTTCTCCGCCAAGAACGCCTTCACCTGCTCCGCAAACCGCTCCGGCTCTTCCACCGCTTCACCATCCCAAAGCAAGTACGGAACTGCCCACGCATCGGTGAAACAGAACTGTTGAATCCCTGGTCTGCTAATGATTCTCAAGTTAACGTCAAAATAATCCAGATGCGCATCCAAAGGTCCCGACATCGCGACAATGTTGAAGCTGGCGTAACCCTGCGCAGCATAGAACCTCAAGATTTTCGTTATGCCTTCCGCCAGTCCCAGCCATTCATCGTGGCTTAGTTCCTTAAAGTTAGATTTTCCCTTGACAATGGCTTGGGCTTCGTTCAAACCCCTTAAAGGCGCGAAGGGCACAAGCCAATCCACGCCGTTCTTGGCGAAAAGGTACCTTTCAGAATCTTTCTCCTCAGCAATCAAGTCACGCCAAAAACTGCCGCCATTCCTGTCAAAGTATGCTTTGCTCTTCTCCAACAGCAAATCCACGAGATAAAAAGGTCTGTCTCGCACCAAGATTTGCATGTGCGGGTGAAAGATGGAGGAACCCGCGGGTGTCAAATAGTTGAAGATGAATACGGGGTACTTCACGGTGCTGTCAACCTCGCTGAGCCTGTTCACGTATTCCATGGCGCACTTGAAGCCGTCTAGCAACAGTTTCGGCGTGAACTCTTCAAGCGACAAATGATGCTTCTTCCCCAGTATAGCTAAGACACTTTGCTCCGCGTGTCCCAGTAGGTTCGGAACAACAACCGCGTCGCCCACTAAGAACCTTCCCTCAGAGAGAAACGGTTTGGGAAACATTGGCGTTTTGGTGCCTACGCTCTCGGGGCAGAATGGGCAGGTCGCTCGCGTCTTGTCAAATAGGCTTTTTAGGAGTTCAGGGTCAGAAAACAGGAACTTGCCAACGTAATTCAGCATTCCCTTGATAATTGTCGTGTTCCTTCCAGTCAAAGGGTCAGCCCTGTACTCGAAAGTCACCGTGTCCTCTTCGAAATTCTTCAGGGGACTCAGAATTTTTGTTTGCTTAACTGTTTTCTTGAACTCTATCACTCGCACTTCCTCACTGACAGATGCTGACTGTGAGACTATTCTGTTTTCCTACGAAAAACGCCTTATGGTTGGTGAGAAAAAAGGGAAAGCTGATTATGCAATCGGCACTTTCTTTCCCTTAAGAATCTTTTTTATAGGAATCTCAATGTTCAGCAACCCATTCTCGAACCTTGCTTTAACGTTGTCAGGATTCACAGGATGCGCCAGAATATAACAACCCAAAAGTTCCCTGTCTTCCCTCGCGCCTCTCACGCAGAAGCTCTGATCCGAAATTGTCAGGTCAACATCTTCTTTCTTCACGCCAGGCAACTCCACTTGGATATAATAGTTCTTGTCATCATGATCCATGTACATGGTCGGCGCTATAGCGGGCTTCGTTTTCTTGGCTTGTTTCTTAGAAGGCTTCTTAGTGGCCACAAAAATCACCTTCAAAAACTAAAGCACTCTAGCACTTCCTTTTTTAAAAACGTTCCCACTAGCAAGCAAACGAAAAAATGGAAAGGCAAATTTCAAATAAGAGTCAACTAATCTACATCGAGGTGCAAAATTCATGAGCGAGTCATATTTCAATAAGAAACTGGACCCAATATACGTCAAAGAGAAAAGCGTCTCCCAATTATTAGCCGAGATGGGCCGAACCGCATATCAAGGAAGGAAACTCGGCGAAGCCGTCGACGTCTGGGAAAACATGCTCAAAGAAAAAGACTTAACCATCGTCATGGGCTACGCGGGTTCCATGAGCACCGCTGGACAATGGACAATAATAAACTGGCTTATCGAAAACCGCTTCATCGACGTCCTCGTCAGCACCGGCGCCAACGTCTCCGAAGACATCGTGGACGCCATGGGTTTGGGCTACTGGCAGGGCAGCCATATGGTGAACGACGAGGAACTCCTCAAGAACGACGTGAACAGGTACTATGATGTTTTCGGGAAGGAAACGGACTACCGCAAAATGGAAGAGTTGGTAACCGCCTTCGTGATGACTTTAAAAACTGACTTCCCCTACACGTCAGCAGAATTCTTCAACCTACTAGGCAAGTTTCTGAGCGAGAAGAAAATTCCCGCCATAGCAGCAAAAGCCTACGAGAACAAAGTTCCCATCTTCAGCCCAGCAATTGTTGACAGTGCCTATGGCGAAACCTTCCTCATGGCTAAGAACCAAGGGCACTGTGTGATTTTGGATTCCGTTAAAGAATTCGACCAATTCGTCAGCATCGGCACGAAAACGAAAGATGTTGGCGTCGTTTATATCGGTGGCGGGGTTCCAAAGGATTTGACGCAACTCATCGCTATTTCAGTTTCACCTCAAACAAACGACCAGGGCGTTCCAGGCAGAGACGGTCACCTGCGGAAGGGCTTGCAGGAGTATTATTACCAACACAAATATGCTATTCAAATAACCGCGGATTCGCCTCAATGGGGCGGCTTAAGCGGCTGCACGTTGGAAGAGGCGATAAGCTGGGGCAAAATAAACAGCGAAACAGGCAAACGCGCGGTCTGCTACTGTGACGCCACCATTGCGTTACCGCTAATAACGCACGCGCTGAACGAAAGGGTCAAAATTAAACGTGAAGCGCCAGACATGTCTTGGCTGTTCAACGCCGTTTCTTAAGCGTTCGCAATCTTAACCGCTAGCCGGGCGGCTTCTTCCATGCTGTCCAGAACCTGCATCCCTGATTCGTTTAGTATGCGTTTTCCTTCCTCCTCGTTGGTTCCCACAAGCCTCACTACAATGGGAAGTTTCGGATTCAGAGAAATCTTAGCTTCAACGATTCCGCGGGCAACATCATCACAACGCGTCATCCCGCCCAGAATATTAATGAGCAAAGCCTTCACTTTCGAGTCAGCCAAAACGATTTTCAGGGCTGCGGTTATTCGCTCTACTGGAGCGCCTCCGCCCAAGTCCAAGAAATCTGCGGGTTTGCCACCGTAATACTGTATCATGTCAAGTGTTGCCATGACGAGTCCTGCCCCATTGCCTACTACACCTATGTCTCCATCGAGTTTCACGTACGCTAAATCGTTTCTCAGAGCTTCAGTTTCTTGAGGTGTGTTTTCTCTTTCTGCGGCGAAGAGTTTTTCCTGGTATTCCTTATGTCGATACAGGGCGTTGTCGTCCATAATTAGGCGAGCATCCACAGCCACAAATCTTCCATCAGCAGTTTCAGCGAGCGGATTGACCTCGATTAATTCTGCATCATAATCCATTCCTGCACGGATGATCTTCTCGAGGGCATCAGCGAGTAAGGTTTGTTGACTACCGCCATAGCCCATTCTCTCAGCGATTTCTTGCGCGTTGGAAACCTCAAAGCTCACTCTTGGGTCTAGAAAAGTTTTCACGATTTTCTCTGGACTTTTTGCCGCGATTTCTTCTATGTCTACGCCGCCCGAGTCGGACGTGATTAACGCGTATTTGCGTTCTGCCCTGTCAATGGTTATGCCCATGTACAGTTCTTTTTTGATGGGGATTTTTTCTTCGATGAGGATTTTTTTCACTGGGATACCCTTAATCTGCTTGTCAAACAGTTTTTCCGCGGCTTTCTCCACTTCAGCGGCTGAGTTGGCGAAAAGTATTCCTCTTGCTTTTCCTCTTCCAGCCACCAAAACTTGAGCTTTGACCGCGAACGGCGGTTTCAGACCAGCGGCAGCCATCCGCGCTTGGCTTGGGTTTGCAGTTACTTCGCCTCTGGGCGTAGGGATTCCGTACTCTTTGAGTATATTTTTTGTTTCATACTCGTAGAGTTTCAAGAATTGTTTCTTCCTATTTTATGGTCTCGATGGTGACGTAGCTGCGTGTGTCCTCGATGCCTTCTATTCCGTAGAGTTTCTTGAGGATTTCGTCCAGGTTTTCTCTTTCAACGATGATTAGGGCGTCCACTTCGCCTGCGATTCTGAAGGCGCGAGTGACCGCTAGCTCTTGTATCTTTTCGTAGACGTGGATTCTTTTCACTGGCGAGACTTTGAGGAGGATGAAGGCTGGGGCGGTGGATACGCCGAGCGCGTTTAATCCCTTCTCTGTCACGTCGATGAAGCCTCTGCCCGTGCGGATGTAGCCCGTATTCTTCAGTTTTCTAAGATGCACGTTGAGTGCTTGCCTGCTTATGCCCAGTTGCTCCGAGAGTTCGTCTTGTTTTACGCGGAGTGTGTAGGTGCTGGTGGATTTGCCTTTCATGTACAACGTTTTTAAAAGTTGGACTGAACGTTTCGTTAAGGGTTCCAAGTTTTCACTTTCTTATCTATTTGTTAAGGTAAATGTTTACGTTCATCGCGTTATTTAAAATTTTACCCGACAGACATACCAACGGAACATTTCTATGAATTAATTTCGGTAGAATTAAGCTAAAAACAAGCGTGGAAACACCAAAATCTATTTATTCACGGATAAAAGAGCCTTAACAAGCCATACCAGAAAAGAAACTAAGGAATGAAGCGCAGCATGTCAGAAAGCAACGCAGTGCTTATCGGAACGAAGCCAGTGATGAACTACGTGCTTGCCTGCATAACCATCTTTCACAGCGGGGCAAAAGAGGTAAACGTGAAAGCACGGGGAAAATGCATAAGCCGAGCAATAGATGTTGCAGAAGTAGTTAGACGCCGATTCCTGCCAGACGTGAAAGTGAAAAGCGTCGGCATCGGAACAGACCAACTCCCACCTCGAGAAGAAGGCAGATCAATGTCTAACGTCAGCACCATAGAAATAACGTTGATACGATAGGTTCACCATAAAGGTCCACAAACGCCGCTCGCGCTCCGTCGCTCATCCTTCGTTTGCTGGAGTGCATCCTCCATTGAAAACGGAACTATGTAGTTTCTGTTTGAAGAGTGGCATACTATGCCTAAAGTGTTCAGCCAAAGTTAAGGCTGGCGAAATCAGCGACATAGACCTAAAAGTCGCACGTTTACTGTTATCTCTGGAAGAGAAGCATCCTTCCTTACAAAACGTCTGCTTCTACAAAGCAATCGACGTGAACAGAACACTAGCCGTAATTGTTGGACATGGCGACGTGCCACGGCTTTTAGGCTACGGCGGCAAAATCGTGAAAGCTATCGGCGACGAAACGGGCAAGTCTGTCCGCGTTTTAGAGTATGGCGTTGACGACCGCAAGTTCCTCGAAGACTTGTTCCTCCCTCTCAGCATTCTCACAATAAACACGATTTGGTTGCCAGACGGAACCACCGAGACAAGAGTCATTTTGAAACGCAAACGCGGAGCGCAATTGCCCTTTGACCTGAAGGCTTTAAAAGACATCGCCTGTAAAGTAAGGAAAATGTCGTTGCGGATCGAGTTTGCCGATTAAAGAGGTGCAGTCAATTCGTGAAGCTGGATTCCTTGGGTGATTGGGCTAGAACTCACTATTCTGCCGATGTAACGCCTGCTATGGACGGCATAGAAGTCACGCTTTTCGGGTGGGTCCAAGAAATACGCGATTTAGGCGGCATTCGCTTCATCATCATGCAAGACAGAGAAGGCACAATCCAAGTCACCATCCCGAAGAAAAAAGTAGCTCCCGAAGTGTTATCGAAATCCGATTTCTTGCAAAAACGGTACAGCCTCGGCGTAAAGGGCACCGTGAAAAAGACCACCATGACGCCAAGAGGAATCGAAGTAATTCCGAACGAAATCAAACTCCTCGGCACAGCCACCGCCCAGTTACCCATAGACATCACGGGTAAGACGCCTGCAAACATAGAAACCCGCTTAGACGCCCGCGCATTAGACCTCAGCCAGGAACAATCCGCGGCTGCATTCAAGATACAGCACGCTGCGCTAGAATCAATTCGAAGCTTCCTATTCGAAAAAGGATTTCTCGAGGTCCATACGCCAAGAATCATAGCATCAGCAACCGAAGGCGGCGCTGCACTGTTTTCGGTAGATTACTTCGGTCAAAAAGCGTTTCTCGCCCAGAGCCCACAACTGTACAAAGAACAATTAGTCATGAGCCTCGAGAAAGTTTTCGAGGTCGGTCCCTTCTTCAGAGCAGAAGAATCACACACCCGACGACACCTAAGCGAGTTTGTTTCGGTGGATATTGAAGAAGCATTCGCCGACGCAGAAGATGTTATGCTTCTTCTTGAACAAGTAATCCATCACGCATGCAAAAGCGTCAAAGCAAAATGCCAAAAAGAACTGGCGATTTTGAAGTACAAGCCGATAGTTCCCGAGATTCCGTTCAAACGTCTAACTTACGACCAAGTTCTCAGTGACCTCAAAGGGCAAGGCGTGGAGGTTCCTTGGGGCGAAGACATCCCGACCGAAGCATTCCGAATCTTAGGCAAGCTCCACCCATATTTCTATTTCGTAACCGATTGGCCCACGCACTCTAAGGCTTTCTACATCAAGCCGCGGGAGGATAAGCCTGAAATGTGCGAGGGTTTCGATTTGATGTGGCGTTGGATTGAACTCGTGTCTGGCGGGACACGCATTGCCGAGAAAGAGCTTTTGATTAGTCGTTTGCAGGAGCAGGGTTTGAATCCTGAAGCGTTTAAGCATCATCTGCAGGCTTTCGATTACGGCATGCCACCTCACGCTGGTTGGGCGATTGGTTTGGAGAGGTTGACGATGGTGTTGACTGGGAAGAAGAATATTCGTGAGGTTACTTTTTATCCGAGGGATAAGTTGCGTTTGACGCCGTAACGTGGCTGTATGTTGATGTTATAGAAGATTTCTTCAGAATGGATATATAACGAGAAATGCATATTGTGTTTGGAGTTGAATGGAGAATGAAGAAAAAGCAGGGTTTGTTCTTCGTTTCAGTCGTGGTTTTGGTTGCTGTCGTTGTTAATTTCTCATTGGCGGGTGCAAACGATTCGGTTGTTTTTGGTTCTCATGAGACAGGTGTGGTACAGAAAGGTCGAGGAGACGCTTTCACGATTACGATTACGTTCGAGAACACTGGAAAAGACGATGGCAGTTGGGCTGTGAACGTTGTTTTTGAAGGCGGTTCTTGGTCTTGGAAAGGAACATCGAAAACGTTGACGCTTGACGAAAACGAAAAGAAAACCCTAGTTTGGAATGGAGCAGTTCCAGCGAACGCTGCAATCAATTCTGTCGCTAGACTTGTGGTGTACTATGATGACTCGTTTAAGGCGCTTGACTGGTGGATTCGCGTGGTGCCAGCTTCGGAGTTAAACATCAAAACAAGCAGCGTAACGTAACTGACCTTCGGTGGTTACTCGGAACAGTCTATAGCCTCTTTTAATAGTTAGAGAAAGGCTGAACTCTAGTGCTCACGAAAACTATAGCCCCCATTGTTTAAAGACGGAATCCCAAACCTAAAGCGACAATGACCCGACGACTTCTACAAATCTACCCATCTAATACATACAATTACAGCTTCAGTTAGGGAAAAAGGAAAACGGCTTACAAATTCGACTTGAAGATGACTCGAAAAATTAGGTCGCCTTTGTCTCGGTCTATTTCAATTTTTGTTGCTTGATTTAGTTCTAACATTTCGCCAGAGATTTTCATTTTAAGCCGTCGCGCAAGGGAATAATTAACGATTTCATTATCTTCATAGAGCACAGCGCCTCTTTTCCACCGCAGTAATTCCAATAGTGACACTTCTGAATCACCATCTTCCGACTCTTTTATATTCAGGAGCCTTGTCATTTCAGTGGCTAACTTTTCGGTATTCAGTTCCGTTGTGTCTGTTTCGGATAAAAGGGAATTCAGGTTAACAGATTCCAGACATTGTCCCTTGACTCTCTCTATCCTTATGTCTGGATGTCTGCGATTGTGCCATCGTTCATGCCATTTATCTATTGTCACTACAGGTAACTGCTTGTCTAGGATGTATAATTTGTTTTCAATCATTGTTCCAGTTGCTACATGACTTGGGCCATGAGCAAAATAAAGCTCTGCATCAGGATAGATGGTAGACAGCAACCCAGCTGTTAATTTTGCATAATCTCTGCAAACACCTAGTCTATTTTCAAGGATCCAATTTATTGGATTATTTAGATTAAGTACCTTCCACAGTTCCTTTAGCGAAGTTTTTCTAACGTAGTGAAAAATCAACATCATTATAGCTAGAGTCATCACAGGAATTGTTCCCAATATTGCAACTAACCACCATAGCCTTAGAAAAAGAAGAATGGGAAGACTTACAGCAAAGAAAACAATGGAAACCAGCAAAATATGCGATAGCGGATATCTTTCAAACCAGAAAACTATGTTCCTGTCCTGCCACTCTAGCACGTTTGTCAAGGTCTCTTTATCTGATAATGCTTTAAGCCTATTTGCCAATTGTTTTATCTCACTATTCTCTATTTCCTCCAAAGTTGGGCAGTATCCTTCACTGCAAGCAAGTTCATATTTTACTTTTGATTTGCTTTTATTTTTTCTCTTGAAATGCATTGCAATTGTAATTCAGCCTGTTTGATATTTAGTTTATCGTTGTTATGAATAGAACCCAACGACATAAAAGAGAGGAATTACGAACTGAGAGTCTTGCGTTGTTTGTCAGCCTGCTTGATTAACCTGCGCCGCCTAAGAAAAATGTCTATTTCTTATATTCGTCCCGCTTTATGCGCAAGGATTATTGGGAGATTATGACCGTGTCGGCTTTTTTCCCGCTCATGTCGTCGATGTTTATTCTTCCGATTCTAACTTTCTGAACCGACTTCGGCAACAGTTGCTACTTAGTCAGTTCCTCGGGGTGGTCGTCTAATGATTCGATCATTAGCTTTAGTGCGTGTTCCATCTCCGCAACATCTTCCACGAAAAGTCACTTTTCCCTTAAACTGTGTCGTGGCATACAGGTGATCGCAAGCGCCCTGAACGTATCCATGATCGATGAGGGCTTGTCCCCACACTCGATTATTCGCCTGAAAAATGCTGATTTTCTTGCCTTCTGTGGCGCAATGGAAGTAAATGCAGTTTTTCTGTTCATCGTATTCGTGGCTGAGCGTTGCTAAGTGCGGTTCATCATACAAGCACATTGAAAGGGGTCACGTATATTGCCGTCTTCAGGATTTTTTCATCTCGTTGAAGTCCGGTGATTTCTTTGTCTTTTCTTCTGATTCCAATCATCGACTTCATCATCATAGCAACAGTATCGGAAACTTTAGCTATAACAGTTACTGGCAAAAGACATGTTAGCTCAACAACCACTAGTTGCACTTGAACAACGCAAAAACCCACCATCCTTTTTAACCAAAAATGTACTAAAGGCGTATAAACCCCTTCGCGCTCTACATCTCTACCTCAGCTTTAAGGGAGAAATAAAAATAGGCTGCGGTATCTTCGGCATAGCAAGCTTCGAAAACGAGCCAGTCTTCCCATGCGTATACTGGGGTCTCCGCGCGCAAAACCACCGAGGACACCAGTCTCACGGTTTTCTCACTTACAACAACGAGAAATTCTTCGTTCACAAAAGCCTCGACCTGGTGCCGAAACTCAAGACCAGCGCCATCCAAGAATGGTTCGGGCGCCTTCCTGGCTCCTTAGGCATCGGCAACGTCAGGTACACAACTTCTGGAAAATGCGATGACCAATCAATCGTGCAGGGCACCCAGCCCATGACTGCAGAAGCCAACGGTATCAAACTCGCAGTCTCCTTCAACGGCAACATCGTGAACACACAACAACTGAAGCAGGAGATGGCGGGGCACTTCCCGAACTTCACCTGCAGCTGCGACTCAGACCTAGTCTGCAACAAGCTGCTGCTTGAATTGACGAAGGGGAAAGACCTCACATCCGCGGTAAAGGAGGTTATGCTAAGCCTAGACGGCGCCTTCTCAGTTGTCGGCATAACTGGAAGCGGCGACTTCTTCGCCTTCAAAGACCCACACGGCGTAAAACCCCTGTGTGCGGGGCACAGCCCAGACGGAGCAATGTACGCTTTCAGCTCAGAAACCGTCAGCCTGGACATCAACGGCTTAGTCAGAGACTTCGAGCTGGAACCAGGCGAACTAGCAACCGTCACGAAAAATGGCTTTAAACGCGAACAACTCATCGAGAACCCTCGCAAAGCCTTCTGCGCATTCGAATTCGCCTACTTCGCCAGACCAGACTCGCGTTTCGACGGCAAGTTCGTTTACGAAATCCGCGAAGACTTCGGAAGAAACATCGTCCACGAATACCCCGAAATCGTCAACGACGCAGACATCATTCTCTCCGTGCCCGAAACAGGCGACGACTCTGCCATGGGAGTACACGAAGCGTCAGGATTACGCTGGGAACGCGCCAGCCGCAGACACAGATACGTCACCGAACGCGCCTTCATTCTGTTGAACGACGAGCGGTTTTCAACCATCGACCGCAAAGTGAACATTCTCGGCTCCAAAGTCGAAGGAAAACGCGTCATAATAACCGAAGACAGCATCGTCCGCGGAGACACAACAAAAGTCATAATAGAAAAACTCCGCAAAGCAGGCGCCAAAAAAGTTTACATGTTCGTCACGTTCCCACGCATCATCGGTCCATGCTTCTACGGCATCGACATGTCCAGCTACGGACAACTCATCGGCTCAAGACACAGCACCGAAGAAATCGCCAAAATCATCGGGGCGGACACCGTCTGCTACCAATCTATAGACGGATTAGTCCGCGCAACAGGCGAAAGCCACGACAACCTATGTATGGCATGCATCACAGGCAAGTACCCCACGCCTCTTGCGCAGAAAATGGCTGACGAAATGAAAACAAGATTCTTCAACGGGTACACGGAGAAGGGAAGAATCTACGAAGCAGACGAAGCCTGCATCATTTCTAGCGGGAAAACAAATTAAGCTTAACACTAATTTCTCTGATCAAAGAGTGGCTACTCATGCAGAAAGTTGGTATACTCGTCATCTGTTACGGGGCAAGAGAAACCGCCATGGTTGACGCTTTTGCCCGAAGCCCAAACTACAACGTGAAACTGTATATTGCAGATAAGCAACGGAACCCATTCAACGTCGAAAAAGCCGCCAAACACGTCGTGATTCCCGATTTAGACATCGAAAAAATCTGCAAGTTCGCAGAAACCAACAAAGACGCAATCGACTTCGCCATGATTGGACCCGAAAAACCCATAATCGACGGCGTGCGCGACCTCCTCGAAAAACGAACGGGCATACCCGCGATCTGCCCGAAAAAGGAGTACGCCATCGAAGCCAGCAAAGTTCAACAGCGCCAGCTTTTCCAGGAAATCGTCCCAGAAGCTAATCCACGGTTTAAGGTTTTCAACCCAGAAGACTACAGAACCACGGGCGACGTCAAGCAAGACGTTTACACATGGCTCGGCGAACTCGACAACCAAGCCGTCGTGAAGCCCGACAAACCAACAGCTGGCAAAGGCGTAGGCGTCTGGGGCGACCACTTCACCACAAGAGAACAGCTCTTCGAGCATTTCATGTCCAACTTCCAGTACGGCACCGTCATCGTCGAAGAAAAAATAGACGGCGAAGAATCCAGCTTCATGGCTTTCAGCGACGGCAAACACCTCGCGCCCCTGCCAGACACCAGAGACCACAAACGCGCTTTCGACGACGACAAAGGACCAAACACCGGCGGCATGGGCAGCTACAAAAACACAGGCGACGTCTTGCCGTTCATGACGGAAAAAGACTGCGAAAACGAGGTGGCAATAGCACAGAAAATTTTCACGAAATGGATAGCTAGAATTAACGATCCTTCAGCGCTTCGAGGCGTGCCCTTGTACTTGGCGTTTATGCACACCCGCGGCGGACCGAAAATTCTTGAGAACAACAGCCGCCCGGGAGACCCTGAAATAATCAACATCCTGCCCGTGCTCAAAGACGCCTTCGTGGACATCTGCTTAAAAATGATCGATGGCTCTCTCAGCCGAGTTGACGTGGACAAGGCGGCAACGGTGCTAACGTACAAGGTGCCTCCGGGCTATGGCGGATACGCCGACGTTTTCCCCGCCAAAGTAAACAGAGCCGAAATTGACACGCCTGTTGACCTCTCAGCCGCTTACGCGTTAGCCACCAAGTACGGTGACAAAGTTCGAGTGTACCCTGGCTCCATGGAACTGAGAAACAACGCGGTTTATGCGTTGAAGTCCAGAGTTGTCGGCGTCTTAGGTGTCGGCGATTCGGTTGAGGAGGCGCGGAAAATCTCCTTGGAAGGCATTAACGCGGTTAAAGGCGGCGCGTTGTGGAATAGGACGGATATAGCGTCAAAGCAGCATATCGCCAAATGCGTCAGCCACATGGAGCAGCTGAGGCGCAACCCGTGAAACGCGTTTTCATATCGGACTGCGAGGGACCAATCAGCAAGAACGACAACGCTTTCGAGGCGGCGGCACGTTTCGTTACAAACGGCGACAAACTGTTCGCGCTCATAAGCAAGTACGACGACGTGCTAGCTGATGTTGTCAAGAAGCCGGGGTATAATGCTGGGGATACGTTAAAGCTGATTTTGCCCTTCCTAAAAGCTTACGACGTTACCGACAAGCGTTTGAATGAATTCTCTGCTGAGAATATGGTCTTGATTGCAGGCAGCAAAAACACCTTGGAATATGTGAGACTCTTGTTAGACGCGTTCATCGTAAGCACCAGCTACGAACACTACATCAAAGCGCTCTGTGAAGCATTGAGTTTTCCATTCGAGAACACATATTGCACGCGTCTCAGCATCGACAAGTACGTATTGTCGGAACCCGAGAAATCGCGGTTGCAGGAATTGGCGAGAGAAATCGCCCAGACGCCCATGATTACCATACATACCTCCGCAAACTCTCTGGAAGACTTCTCAAAGCAAGACCAAGAAACCGTTAGACGCCTTGACGAGATATTCTGGGAAGAAATTAGCAGAATGGACACCGGCGCAATCTTCAGCGAAGTGAAGCCAATCGGCGGATGCCAGAAAGCCGAAGCCGTCAAAGACGCAGCGGAACGGTCGCGTGTTCAACTGTCGGATGTCTTGTACGTGGGTGACAGCATCACCGACGTGGAAGCCTTCAAGCTGGTCAGGGAAAACGGTGGATTAACGGTCTCTTTTAACGGGAACCAGTATGCCGTGAAAAACGCTGAAGTCGCGGTGCTTTCCGAGAACAACACCGTAACAGCTGTTATCGCTGAGTTGTGGTGCAAACTTGGAAAAAGAGAAGCCATGGAAGTGCTGAAAACCTGGAGTCCCGAAGCTCTTAAACAGGGTTCAATGAGCAAAATGATACTTGAGCGGTTGTTCGCTTTGTATCCCGATAGGCTGCCCAAAGTTAAAATAGTAACACCTCAAAATATGGAAACGCTGGTTTGCGAGAGCAGCAAGTTCAGGAAAAAAGCGAGAGGCGAAGCCGTCGGGAGACTCGGGTAAAATGGTTAAAGCAGAAATCGAGAATACGTATGCTGAGGCTTTTGAAGGTGTTTACTGCCGAGTAATCGTCACAGCAGGCGACACGAAAACCATTCACGAAGCAGCTGAAGACGCAACAGCCACGCCCTCAGTGGTCATTGGCAGAGTGGAAGGCGGCGTCGAAAAATGGCTCGGCAAAAAAGAAACCCCTGATAAACGTGAGGGTGCGTTGCTTCAGTTTTGGGGGCAAATCGACTCCAAGAAGCCTTTTGTTGAATCTTTGAAGAAGTTTGAAACAGAGCTTTCTTATAGAATCCGACAGGACATCCTCGTTAAACCCTTTACCGCGGTTTTCGACGCCTTGCCAAAGGCGGAAGGAAAATTGGACATGATGACTCGTGTGGGGCACTGCGGTGACGGCTATGAATGGGTGGAGAAACGGAATGGGCGAGAAGTCATTGTTGTGCCGTTGATGGTTCCTGACTTCATCATCGAACGTTATTTGGGTTAT
>DATEAU010000007.1:0-6979 GCA_035288165.1 Bathyarchaeia archaeon | reverse complement strand
GCACGGATATGTAAAAATCGACATTCACCAGCGAACCAGCAAAGCAGGCGTGTATGCTGCTGGCGACGTAACGGATCATCCTGTCAAGCAGGTTGGGACAGCCGTTGGTCAGGGTATCACTGCTGCCCTTGAAGCGTATGGCCACATTAGACGACCGTATTATCGGAAATAGGGGGAAAGAATTATATCGTCCAAAACTCATTCCAACATCTTTAAGATGCTTCGGCACAGGACAACCTCGTGAAATCAGAGTTACGCGGAAGCTGAAAGAGACGAAGGCAAGAGAAAAATGCATAAAATAATGGCCAAGAAGGAGCTTGCTCCCAAGATTAAACTCCTCGAAATTGAAGCCCCTGAAATAGCTGCCAAAGCTCAAGCTGGGCAGTTCGTCATTCTAAGACTTGATGAAGCTGGCGAAAGGTTTCCATTAACACTTGTTGATTGGAACACAAAAAAAGGCGCAATAACACTCATTTTCTTAGAGGTTGGCGTTTCAACCGAAAGGCTAGGCCAGCTTAAAGAACAGGACATGATTATGGACATCGTTGGTCCGCTTGGAAAGCCCAGCGAGATAAAGAAGTATGATAACATGGTATGCGTGATAGGTGGTGGAGTGGGAACTGCATCAGCTTATCCCATAGCTCGAGCTTTCAAAGAAGCTGGCAGCAAAGTAATTGCGATCATTGGCGCTAAAACCGCTGGCATGTTGATTCTTGAGGATGAAATAAGCCAGGTCTCGGATGAGCTTGTTATTTCTACTGATGACGGCACGAAGGGTCAGAAAGGCTTCGTCAGTGACGCTTTGAAAAAACTGGTCGAGAAGGGATACAAGTTTGACGCTGTTTACGCTATCGGTCCAACGGTTATGATGCGTGCAGTTGCGGAAACTACTAGGCCATTTGGTTTAAAGACGATTGTCAGTCTGAATCCCATAATGGTCGATGGTATGGGCATGTGTGGAGCTTGCAGAGTCACTGTCGACGGCGTCACAAAGTTTGGCTGTGTGGACGGTCCAGAATTTGACGCTCATAAAGTCAACTTTGGAGAGCTGTTGGAAAGACAAAGGGGTTACATGACGGAAGAAAAAATGGCTTTGCAGCTGTTGCAGGAAAGGAGGTGCGCTTGTGGTCACTGAAAACAAAGCTAAACCGAAGCCACAGAAGATTGCTGTTCCAGTTCCCAAACAAGCGCCTGAAATCCGAAGGCACAACTTCAATGAGGTTGCGCTTGGCTACAACGAAGAACAGGTACTAGTAGAAGCTTCACGCTGTTTGCAGTGCCCCAAGCCGCAGTGCGTTTCTGGTTGTCCCGTGGAGATTGACATTCCATCTTTCATTAAGTTGTTGAAAGGGAAGCAGTTTGAGGATGCCATTAAGAAGATTAAGGAAAAGAATTGTCTTCCAGCTATTTGCGGTCGCGTTTGTCCGCAGGAAGAGCAATGCCAAAAATCCTGCATTCTTGCAAAGACTGGTAACCCTGTTAGCATAGGACGGCTTGAAAGGTTTCTGGCTGATTGGGAGCGCAAATCTGGAATTTCATGCTTGGATAAAGCACCGCCAACAGGGAAGCGTGTGGCAATAGTTGGTGCTGGACCAGCAGGGCTGACCGTAGCCGCAGATTTGGTGAAGCTCGGCCACGATGTGGTGATTTTCGAGGCTTTGCATTATCCTGGTGGGGTGCTCATGTATGGAATTCCTGAGTTCCGCTTGCCCAAAGGTATAGTTCAGGCAGAGGCTGAATACGTCAAGAAACTGGGAGTTGATATACGCGCTAACTGCCTTGTTGGAAGGACTTTCACGATTCCAGAACTTTTGAAGACTGGGTATGACGCTGTTTTCATCGGAACAGGTGCAGGGTTGCCACAGTTTTTGGGTGTTCCTGGCGAGAACTTAGCTGGGATTTACTCTGCTAACGAGTTTCTGATAAGAGTCAATTTGATGAAGGCTTACACATTTCCCAAATGCGACACGCCCCTAAGGATAGGCAAGCATGTTGCGGTTATAGGCGGTGGAAACGTGGCCATGGACTCTGCTCGTTCTGCTCTACGATTAGGCGCAGAAGAAGTGTGCATCGTTTATCGCCGTTCGAGAGAGGAGTTGCCAGCACGACAAGAGGAAATCGAGAACGCTGAGGAGGAAGGAATCGTCTGCAAGTTCTTAGCTAACCCTGTTCGGTTCATAGGGAACGAAAAAGGCTGGGTCAAAGCAATGGAATGTATTTGCATGGAGCTTGGACCACCGGACGAGTCTGGAAGAAGAAGACCAGTGCCAATCAAAGGTTCAGAGTTTATTATGGACGTTGACACAGTAATCGTTGCCGTTGGCAGAACACCAAATCCTATCGTGCAGAGCACAACTGAAGGCTTGAAGGCTACGAAGTGGGGTACAATAATCGCTGATGAGAATGGGAAGACAAGCATCGAAGGAGTATATGCAGGTGGGGACATCGTTACGGGTGAAGCTACAGTTATCAGCGCGATGGGTGCGGGCAAGAAGACAGCTAAAGCGATGCACGAATACCTCATGAACAAGAAATAGATGTGGTAACTGTTAAGCTCGGGAGGAGACTACCCCTCCCTTATTTAAAGCACCAACTGAAACGAGACCCTCTACTGGTTTCTTCAATAAATTGCTATTAGGCTTCGAGGGGTGTGCATTATTCTGTTTTTTGTGGGCTTGTTGCGTTTTTTCTGTTAGCCTAAAGTTGTCCGTCAAACGAGTTATACACCAAAAAGTGAATGAAACCGAATTGTGCACACCCCTCGGCTTCAAATATGAGGGGATGCTTTAGTTGTCGGAAAAGAACGCAGGCATCTTGTATAAGCAGAAGCTTGTTGAAAGTCTATTTACAAAACAAAATGTTTCCCGAGAACAAACAGAGGAAGAGGGGTAAAGTTATGGTTGCCATTTGTCGATTATGTACTTCGGTATCTCTGAGCTGTCGCGCGGTCCCACTTGGACTTTCCAGCCGCTGAGCTCCTCGATTTCACCGCTTATGCGCGACGCCTTGCCTGGAATGACGATTTTGCGGTGCCGCACTTTGCTTTCTATGCCTGCTGCTTTTAGCGCTTCAGCCACTTTTTCCGCGGTTAGTTTTCGTCCTGCGACTCCGCTGTCCACTGCTGAGCCTTCCGTGTCGACGACTATTAGGTAAGCGTTCATCTTGCTGCTTTCAAGGTCCGAAGCCACAGTATAATACGTCAAAGCGAAGTTTGTGGTGAAGAACACTGGCGAATTCTCGTCGGGAGTACCGAACACTTTCAAGCCTGGCTCCACAGCAACTGGTTTGCGTGGGTCAGTGTAAATGTTTTGTCGCAGCACAGTGTTTGGCAAGAGTGACCAGCCGTCGTTGCCGTGCATAATGAGCACGTCAGCGAAACGGGTAATCAGCATGCCTGCGAGGTAGGCTTCGCGCCACTTCACAATTTCGTCAGCTGCTTCGCCTTTATCGAGCCAAGCTGCCATCGGAACGCCTAAAATTGGAAATCCAACAAGCTCTTCGCCGCCCTTGCATGCCGCTCTTCGGAGCATGGTGAAGTTGTTCATGGTGTCTGCTAAGCCGTCGCCTGGGAATGTGCCTGGGTCAAGAACCAAGTCTTCGACGCCGTACGCTAGGAGCGTTTTTGACAAGGATACAAGCATGCTTAGGTCGTTAGGTGCAGAAACCACGATTGGACAATGATACATTAACGCGAGTTCAGCGATGTCTTTCCAGTTTTCCATAGTCGCCGCGTATAAGAGGGGTTTCGCGTTTGGTGCAGCCATCAAACCTGCTTCGAGGACGTTTGCGTTCAAAGAGCAGAGGACTAGCGGCAGTTTTGTGTTTTCAACTACTTTCTTTACGGCGGTTTTGAATTTTTCAGGGTCGTTAGATGTTGACCTGACCGCTATCATGTCCAGCTTCAGCGTGTAGCCGATGTATTCGTAGCTGAAGTTCTCCGTCTTCTTGACGCGCTCAAGCATTTCTGCTTCGGACATTTCATCCGTCACATCAATCGCTATCGCGGTCGGGTTGGTGTACGTGAATTCGTGGCGGTACATGACGAGTTTGCCGCCGAGTTTGACTGCTTTGTCGCCGACGCCCACGGTCACTTCTTTAACTGGAGGTTTGAGCATGTCTTTCAGTTGCAGGTAAGCCTTCTCGTTTTCCTTCTTCAGCAACGGTGCGCACTGGTCAAGCCTGACTTCGCGGTTTACGAGTTTCGTGGCGAAAGCCATGCAGTTCTCGACGCCGCATTCTTTGCAGTTGGTTTTTGGAAGAAGCTTGTAAACGTCTATGGGGCTTAGTTCTCTTACTCCAGCTTTACCTTTCTGTTCACTCATACCAATCACATCTCCTAAGGTTTCACCGAAACCCAATCCACGAAATTGCACGCTTCAGCTTTCTTCCCGCTTACGAGTTTAGCCGACACGTCTTTCAACGTTTTCACGGCGGCGGGATGCATCATCATGAACAAGTCCACACCGGCAAGCAGCAACGTCAAAGCGGTCGTTACTTCCCACAGCGGACCCCTTAGCTCGCGGGGTTCCCATTCAGCGGACATTTTCAGCCATGCCTCTCGGGCTGCCCAAGCGTTTGTTGTTCCAGATGACATCGGATGCGCCAGTTCTAGGTCGCCCATTAAGCCTGCGAGTTTAGCGCGTTCCATGTTGGTGAATGCATAATCTAAGCCGTAGCCTAAAGCTGCCGTCGTTAAGTCCATTACGATGTCTTCTTTCCCCATGAAATCATAAAGCCTACGATTAAGCTCCCTTGCCAGGTTCAAATCCATCGGAGTAAAAGACAACGCCACATGCCCGTTCTTCTTGACGAACTTGGCACAACGCTCCACATCCATGTCCCTAGTTATCGAGCTTATCAGGAAGCGTTCTCCAGCAAAGGTTTCGGTGATTTCTGCAAAAACGTCCGCGTCCTTAACTGGATCTCCGCAGCCGCCGATGACTAACGGAACGTCAACTGCCTGCAACACTTTCTCAACCGTCTTGCACGCGTCCTTCGGCTTCGCATCCTTCAACAACGGATCAATACTGATTAAGTGAACTGTAACCATGTCTGCGCCGAACTTTTCCACTGCAAGCTTCGCCCACGCCGCGGGGTCGCCGACGACTTCTTTCACGTGCATCTTCACCGCCTTTGACAACGGAACTTCCATATCGAAAACGTCCAACGTAACCACGGGTGGATGCACCATCGGACGTTCAAAAGAGTAGAACGCTGGCGATGTTTCGCCGCCGATGATTACTGATCTTCCGCGTGTTCCACCCTCACCTCGTGTGGCGCCGAGTTTTACTTCCATCACTTTGCCCGGATAAGTCTCGATAGGAGGGGTGAATTGCGTCGATAATAGGGAGGTGGGTTTGCCAGTTTTCAGTGCAGGAGCAAGTTTAGCTTGAGGCATTGCTAACCGCGGTATTGCGCCGCCTGATTCTAGCCAGAGTTCAAGGTCTTTTACTTCAAGCTCGAAGTCTTCAAGCTCGATTTCCTGGAACTTCGCCAGTAGATCAAGCAGGTCGGGACTTAGGTTTAAGCCGAGAGGGGTTTCGTCCTTCTTTTTGGAAGCCAAGGTTTTCACCTTTAGGATTTCTCGCTTTTGCTTGAGCGGATTATGACTTTTTTGGCGTAGATTTTGGCGTCTTTGAGGATTATTTTGAATCCGCCAGCCATGATTGGCAACGTTGCCGCTGTGGCGACGGGAATCATTGCGCCTTCTTCCATTTGTGCTTCTGCTGGTGCCGCTTCTGCCGCTGGAGCTGCTTCCGCTGTCCATTTCGCGACGATTGGGTGAGCTTTCTCCTTCAGAAACGCCTTCAAAGCATCAATGTTCGTGGCGTTTTCTTCGGTAGCTATCTTGTCGATGATGTCTGCGGGAACGAACTCTTTGACGCGTTCTTTGACTTCTTTAGGTAGCCAGACCACGCGGTCCCATCCGCCGTCGGCTGCAAGAAACTTCTTTGAGCGCATGTATTCGATAGACATTCCGTGGAAGCCGTCTACCTGCCGTCCTCCGGCTGTCGAGTCAGCTAATGTCGAGAAGGCTAAGCCGTTGACTGTTACGCCTTTGAAGCTTCTGTTGACCACGCCGAAACCGTCCACTTCTGGGATGTAGAATGCCACTGCCTCAAAGCAGCCACACGAAGTGTGGGGATGATCGAAAGCCGTGTAAAGCCAAACCTTGTTAACTTCGCCTAGAGTGCGTTTCTTGACGGTTTCGTTTACGCCTGAGAATTCGCCTTTTTCCGCGTTCACCAGTTCGCCTCTTTCTATTGCGAACACTGGTCCCTTCGGGTCAATTTGTGCTGAGGCGCGTCCGTCGAACCAGCTGATGGCTCCGCAGTTGCTGTATCGTTGCGGTGTTATGACGCAAACGTGGCTTGGAGCGAATGATTGGCAGAGGACGCAGCCGTAGAATTTGTCGACGTCTTCGTCTTTCAAGCCTCGTGCCTTTGCGTCTCGGGTTTCGTATGCTTGCATGGCTTCTGGGTAGAGCTCTGATACTTTCGCGGGGTCGGTTGTGAAGGTTATTTGTACTTTCTCGATTATGGGCAGTTCGCTTTTGAAAAGCCTTACCAGGACTTTTCCGATGTAGTCGAAGCTGTTCAAGCCTTTCTGGAAAGACTTCTTGCCTAGACGCAGCCAGATGTCATATCGTTGGTTGAGGTGCATGAAGCCCTCGATATAGTTCATGTAGCCGTGGATGCGTCGTTCAATTACGCCTTCAAGTGCTTGGTCGATGCTGGCGCCTGCGGCTTCGACGAGGATGCCGAGCGGGTAAACTCCGCCTTCCTTCATGTCTTTAATGTCGGGGCCAATTATGGTTACTTTTCCATCTTCAACTTCGTCTAGGGGTTTGACCTTGGCGAGTTCAAATTTTTCTTTCACGCTTGGACCGCCGAGTTCCACTTGCATGTCGTTTCTGCGTATGCGTTCACCTTCGTAGATTACGCCAACGTCTACGGGTATATCTTTGAACATTGACATT
>DATEAU010000006.1:0-7573 GCA_035288165.1 Bathyarchaeia archaeon | reverse complement strand
GGCTCTTTTCCCTGATGTTTCCAAGCATCATGGGCTCCGAAGGTCGCAGGTCCGTGTAGAAGCACGGTATCAAGTCGCCGTTCTCGGTTACGCTGATGTAGCCGCCGAACGCGAAGTACGTGCATTTTCCATGAAATTTCTTGTCGTACCATTCCTCAAAGTTCGGCAGATCCCTCTGCTTAACAACACGTGCGTAATGCGGGCAATGGACGTGGATGTCGAATTTGCCTTCGTATTTCTGCGCTAAATCCCATATGTGATTCAGAACCCACTCGTACTGTTCCGGAGACGGCGTCAAATCCATCAGTTCTTTCGCTCTTCCGCTCGGGACTAGATGGTTAAACCACACGAAGTTGGCATTGTACTGTTCCGCCAGTTCGGCAACGTGGTCCAAATGCTTGTAGTTTATTGTTGTGATTGCCGCAGCTAACCCGTTCAGAATTTTTCCTTTAGATAGCTTCTGGATAGCCGATAATGCCTTCTTGTAGGAGCCTTTGCCGCGCAACTGGTCGTTAATTTCCTCAGGACCATCAATGCTGACGGAAGTCCAGACCTGATTCTTGACAAGGTTATCGTAAATTTCTCCATCCACAAAACAGCCGTTGGTCAGCAAGCAAACGTTGAGACCGAGGCTTTTCGCGTAACCCACAATCTCGAAAATATCTTTTCGCATGAGGGGCTCGCCGCCTTTTATTCCGAACCACCTTACGCCGAATTTGTGGACTTCGTCAACTAAGCACTTGGCTTCTTTGGTGGTTAATTCTCTGGGCGCGTGTTTTCCAGTGGCGTCAACGTTGCAGTATGCGCATCGGGCGTTGCAGGCGCCTGTAGCCCTCCAAGAAGTCATGAGCAGCGGTCCTTTATTCGCCAGCCTAAAATCCCCCATTAAACACTCTTACGTCATTCATCATTTCTACCCTAGGATTTCCCCGACCTAAAAAGATTATGCGGTAGTCCATATTTTTCACCTGTTAAACTGCTTTTGCAAGGTTGGTTTGTCGCGGCGACGTTTCTTGAAGTATATGCGCAGGGTACCAACAGCAGCAACCGCAACCACGACGACAGCAGCAACAACGGGCACAACAGGAAAAGGCTCCTCCTCGGAACCTAAATTGAATACTATTTCATAGTAAACTGTTTGTGGAGCCGCCCAGTTCCCAGAGGTGTCATTCGTGTAAAGCGTTAAACTCCTGCTCTCAGCAGGAATCACAATCACGGTTCCGTTCGTGGCGGTTAAATTGTTCCCGCCGTCTAGGCTGTACCCAACCCAAGAAAGCGACGCGTTAGTCGCGAAGATCAGCGGAACAGTGATGAACGGGTCATATATTGCAATGTATGACGTATTCTCCGGAGAAAGAATAGAAATTTGTGTTAGGTTAGCAGTTGGCTGTTGCTGTGGTGTTGGCGTTGGCTCCTGAGTAGGGACTGGTCTTCCGTACGTTTGGCTCCACTCCATGTTTCCCTGCGCATCGGTCTTAACCAACCAAAAGTCAGCTCCATGCTTGTCCAAAGCAACTTTGGAGCCGGCCAAGGCGAATCCTCCATTAGATGTCTTAACCAACGAACGAGCTTCTTCAAAGCCAGCTCCTCCGTACGTTTGATTCCACTCCATATTGCCATTCATGTCGGTTTTGACCAACCAGAAATCCGCGTATTGAGCACCATCGGGATATGTGTAGCCAGCTAGACCGAATCCTCCATCAGAGGTCTCAACCAACGAATAAGCACCGTCATGACCCGCTCTTCCGTATGTCTGGTTCCACTCCACGACTCCGTATGCGTCTGTCTTAACTAACCAGATATCAGCGTTTCCCGCACCAAAGGAAAATGTGGAGCCAGCTATGGCAAATCCCCCGTTAGAAGTCGCAATCAAGGAATAAGCATGGTCATAATCCGCCCCTCCGTATGTGCGGTTCCACTCTATGTTCCCATAGTTGTCTGTCTTAACCAGCCAAAAATCTAAACCTTCCGCACCAAAAGAACTTGTTAACCCTGCAATAGCGAACCCTCCAGCAGATAGCTCAACCAACGAGTAAGCGCTGTCCAAGTTTGCTCCTCCGTACGTCTGGCTCCACTTCATATTCCCATAGGGTTCGGTTTTGACCAACCAAATTTCATCGCGAAGGATACTTGTGTAACCAGCAAGGGCAAATCCCCCATCAAACGTCTCAACCAGCGAACGAGCCTGATCCACGTTTGTTCCTCCATACGTGTAGTTCCACACCACATTACCAAACATGTCTGTCTTAACCAACCAAAAATCCGAGGCCCACACACCGAACCCCGCCATGGCGAGACCAAAATCAGAAGTTTCAACCAATGAATAAGCGCTAGCTCCTTCGTTTGTCCAATTCCACTCCATGTTTCCAAATGCATCGGTCTTAACTAACCAAGAAACAGGAGTTCCAAAAAGAAGTCCCCTCTGGAGTATTGTGGAACCAGCAATTGCAAATCCTCCATCTGAAGTGGCAACTAACGAATAAGCATGATCGTCCACTCTTACTTCGTAATCTTGACTCGATATTTCAGAGGATACCCAAACAGGCTTACTTGTGGTCATGTATGCTGCTACTGAAATCACAAGAAAAACCGCTATCGCAACTGCTGTTTTCCTCATGTCCGCATCTTGGTTACTCAGTTCGCGTCGCGTTAAAAGGGTTCTTGTCAAGGTTTCTTGACTAAAACCGCGAGAAGCGCCTGATTCTTAGTCTAATTTTCTTGACCAACCATCATATTTTGAGCTATTAGTCAATCATTGCAGAAGATAGAGGATAGGTCACATATTGGCGTTTTCCGCAGTCAATGGCGTTGAAAACGAGTCTATTTGGAGCCTATTGGAAATAGAATGCACGAACCTATAGAGGAGTCTACTCGGACAGAGCTTCACTGTGCTTTATAAAAGGGTAGACGCATCAGAGCCACAGTTACTTTTGTATTTGGAATTCTAAAGCTCTAACATAGTATTGTGGCAGGCAACTTGTTTTCCGTAAGCTTTATAGTAGAATAGGATCTTAACTGTGGACATGGGGAAACCAGAGCAATACTGCTTGGTTCAGCTCTGAGGCTTGAAAATGAGAGGTCAAAAACGCCTTTGCCATCCAGTCGTATTAATCACACTCATATTGCTGGCACTATTCGTTCTGGTCTCTGATTTTTGCGGAAGCACGGCTGAAGTCTCAAGCGCCTCGGCAAACCAAGATGTTTTGCTCCAGTTCGAATGGCCACAGTTCATGGGGGACTCTTCTTTTTCACGCTTTTCAGCTGGACCAGCGCCTGACACGCCAGCCATCCTCTGGAAAGCGAATGTGACTGGGATACAAAGCTACATTACGGCGTTCGACGGGATGATTTTCGTCACAACCGCCAATTCGGTTGTTGCCATTGACAGAGAAACTGGAGAGACCCTTTGGAAAATGGACGTTCCATTAACCGCGACTTGGCCGATAGCCTACAAAATCGACAGCGATCACATGGTTGTCGAAAGTAGCAGCCTCAACCCAAAAACAGGTGAAATACAGTGGACCAGCGCCAATTTCTCTGCGGACACAGGTATCTTCAACGCCAACGTCTACAGTCCAGAAGAGAAAATGTTCTACACCAAAGTCGACTCCTACATTCAAGCTTGGAGCTTTGCTGCCCCCTCGAAACCGCCAACACTGGCTTGGACAACCTATATTCCAGGCGGCGGCAAAACCGGCATCGGAACCGCATACGGAGACGGCAAAGTGTTTGCTGGCTCTTTCGCGAATCAGCAATTAGCGCTCGACGCCAAAACAGGCGCAGTCCTATGGACCACCCTCACGAAGGGACCCATGATCTTCAGCGGCGCTTACTCCGAGGGCAGATTCTTCAGAGGAGGCACAGACGACAACACCATGTACAGTTTCAACGCTACCAACGGCGAAATCCTCTGGACCTACACGCCAGACACGGACGGATACTTCGTCACACGCCCCGCAGTAGCCTACGGCATGGTTTATGAACTTAACAAAGATGGAAACCTCTATGCCTTCGACGTGGAAACTGGCGATGTCGTGTGGAAATATCAAGGACCGGGAACCATGCTCTGGCCAGGAAATCCCACGGTTGCGGATGGCAAGATTTACGCGACAACAGGACAAGCCGCACAATACGGGGGCGAAGTTGGCACCTCCGAGTTTGCAAGCTTGGACGCGTACACTGGACGGGTCATTTGGAAGCTTCCTATAGAAGCCTTAGCTCCAAGAGAATCCGTCGCTATCGCGTACGGCAACTTGTACCTTATTCCCGGCAATGTGACAACGGCGGTTGACGCGATTTCAGGAAGCGAATACACCACTCTCAACGAACTTTGGGCAATTGGAACAGACAAAATTCCAGTGAACGATTGGCCTATGTGGCGGGCTGATTCGGCGCACTCCTCCACCGCTCCAGAAGGACCCTCAAACCTTACTTTAGCTTGGAAATTCAAAACCAAAGGAGCAGTTATCTCTTCGCCCAGCGTGGCAGACGGCATCGTCTACGTGGGTTCACAGGACAAAAACATCTACGCCTTAGGAGCGTGGAGCGGCAACCTCATCTGGAAATTCACCACCCTGAGCGCGATTGAGTCTTCACCCGCCGTGGCAAACGGCAAAGTCTTCACAGGAGGCGACGACGGAAACGTTTACAGCCTTGACGCTTACAGTGGCAATCTTCTATGGAAAACATTTGTCAATGGCAACTTACCCTACACGTACGGGTCCTTAGTGCTAAAATCTTCACCTGCAGCAGTCGGAGACAGAGTCTACATCGGGTCATTGGACGGCTACTTGTACGCTCTTAACGCTAACAACGGGAATATCGAATGGAAAACCAAAACTGAAGGACCAATCCTCTCCTCTCCAGCCGTCACCAACGGCGCTGTCTACTTCACTGCCGAAGAACCAACAGTAGGTGCTCTTTACAAACTGGACGCCAACACGGGAGCGATAATTTGGAAACAACAACTCCCCTATGAATATCAATTCACAGGCGGCACAGAAATGATGGGTTCACCATCAGTCGCAGCTGGCATGGTGTTTGCATCCTCAAACCTCAGGACCTATTACGGCATAAACGAAACGACAGGCGACATTGTATGGACTTTTACAGACCCAGGCGCCATGGAATTCATCGTCTCCTCACCCATTTACGTTGACGGCAAACTCTTCATAATAGACAAGTTCAACATAGCGTGCCTTGACGCCGCGAACGGACAAACCATCTGGAGCTTCTTCACAGGGGACGAACTTTACGTTTCACCCTCTTACGCCGACGGCAAAATATACATCGTTACAAGCCAACGCCACATTTACATTCTCGACGCGCTTAATAATGGCACAAAACTTGCAAGCTTCACCACTCCATCCAGCAGCTGGTCTTCGCCAACCATAAGCAACGGCAGACTCTACGTGGGCAACAACGATTGGAACGTCTATTCCTTCTCCAACCTCATAACTTATGAGGCTCCTCCTTCGCCTCCGCAAATCACCGATGCCCTGCGAACGGAATACCTCTATACGATTTTCATTGCTGTGGTTATCGCGCTGGGTGTAATAGTGGGTTTAGTATTATGGAGACGTTTCAAGAAACGCTAGTTTTCCGATGTGGCGATTTTGCGTAGCAGCAGGATTATCGTGGGCGTCTGAGCCGAACCTGTAGCTTTCAGCCGTTTTACATCAAGCAAAATGAATTTTGGGCTGACCATCTGCATCAAGCGTTCCACGGTAAAGTAGTGCCTGTGGGAATCGTACTGCAAGCCTTCTTTGCCTTCAGGAGTCTCTACAATCAAGTAGCCGTCAGCCTTAAGCACCCTATACGCATCGTTCAAAAATGTCTGTGGCTGCCACAAGTGCTCCACCATTTCAGAAGCCAAAACCAAGTCGAAGCTTTCTGAGGCGAAAGCCAATTGTTCGGCGTCGCCAGCTACGATTGAGGGGACTCGGCATTTCTGTGTTAGTTTGGCGATTTCTGGCAGCTCCATTGATGTTACGTGGTTTCCCATTTTCCACACTGGCTCGGTTAGGACGCCGTCTCCGCAGCCGACGTCTAGGACATTCAGGTTTTGTCCTATTTGCCTAATCATGTCTGTGAAAATTTTAATTCTGGTAAGGTTCAGTTCGTTTTCGCTGATGACGTCTGAGTGTGCTTGCATCATGGCGATGTGGATTTGTGCGTCGTACTTTTGCCATTCTACCCATTTCCGTTTGCTGCGTTTTCTGTCGCCGTAGTAGGTTTCGCGTATGATTATCCATTTCAACTGGCGTTGATGCGTTAGTAAGTAAGTGATGCCTTGAACCTGTTTCTTGAGCGCTTTCAGCATGAAGGTTTCCTGCTTTAACCCTCTTCGTCGAGTGTGGATTTGCTGTGTCCCCCTTGGGCTCCGCGGTTGGGGCTGAGTCTTCTGAAGTTGCCTGAAATCCACTTAGGAAGTTTAACGCGCCAGTACAGGTGGTTCATCGCCATCCTCGCCATTGTTTGACTGTAGAAGTCCTTCCTCATTCTCTTCCGTAAAAAGTAGCTGGGGGAGAAGAACTCGTCGTAGAACGCCTTCTTCTTCTGCTCAATCATCTCAAGCGACAAAAGCGGGTTTTTGAAAACTTGGGTTTGCTCATGGAATTGGCTCCAGTCCTCAGACATTGCCCAGCCCAGCTTTTTCACGACGTTGTACATTTCAGTGCCTGGGTACGGAACAGCTTCGCACATGTACAGGTAGTCTGGCTGGGTTTTTCGGATGAACTCTAAGGTTTCCTCCAGCAAATCGGGGGTTTCACCTGGGTAGCCGACGACCACGCTTATAGCGACTGAGATGCCTGCTTCCTTCGCCCACTTAATGGCTGTCGCGTTTTGCTCCACTGTTGTGCCTTTCCGCATGGCGTTCAGCATTTTTTGGCTGCCTGACTCAACGCCAAAGTGGATTAATAGGCAGTTCGTATTTCGCAGCTTGGCTAAAAGTTCTGGGGTAACGCGGTCAACACGGGTTCGGCAATCCCACGGGAGATTGAATTTTCTTTTTCGCATTTCATCGCAGATAGCTACCGCGCGTTTATTGTCGTATGTGAAGGTGTCGTCGTAGAAGGCGAAGGCTTCCGCACCGTAAGTGTCTCTGAGCCATTCCAGCTCGTCAACCACGTTTTTCGGTTTTCTCGCCCTGAAGCTTTTTCCGCACATGTGGGAGGCTAAGCAGAAGGCGCATTGGAACGGGCATCCTCTGCTGGTTATTATTGGGAGATAGATTTTTCCTGAAACTTTGTACCTGCGCACGTCAAAATGCTTGTGTGCTGGATGGGGAAGTGAATCTATATCTTGAATGAAGGGTCTCTGAGTGTTGCGTGTGACCTGCCCGTTCTTTCTGAACGTTATTCCCGCAACGCCATCCAGATTCTTAATTTTGGATTCGGAAACGAGTTGCGCGAGTTCCAGAACAGTTTGTTCGCCCTCGCCACGAACGACAATGTCAGTTTCGGGGTTCTCGTTCATCGTTGCCTCATCCATGACTGTGACGTGTGGTCCACCCATCATGGTTAAACAGTTTGGCAGGGCACGTTTGGCTGCTTTCACGATTTCAAGCGCA
>DATEAU010000005.1:0-3374 GCA_035288165.1 Bathyarchaeia archaeon | reverse complement strand
AACAACTCGACAACAAACCGCCAGACCGCGTCATCGTGCCAGTCGGCAACGCTGGGAACATAAGCGCTATCTGGAAAGGGTTCACCGAATTCCATAAACTTGGCTTCGTGAAAACGCTCCCGAAGATGACGGGGATACAAGCGGTTGGCGCGGCGCCGATTGCTCAAGCCATAAAGAGTGGAAGCAGCGAAATCACGCCCGTAAGCAAGCCTGAAACCGTTGCAACCGCCATCAGAATTGGCGCCCCAGTGAGTTGGAAGAAAGCCGTAAACGCCATCCGCGACTCAGGCGGAACAGCTGAAACGGTAACAGACGACGAGATATTGGATGCACAAAAGATGTTAGCGCGGTTTGAGGGCATCTTCGTGGAGCCAGCAAGCGCCTCATCCATCGCAGGACTAAAGAAGCTCATCGAAATCGGAGAAGTCGACAAAGACGAAAGCGTGGTCTGCGTCACAACCGGTCATGGATTGAAGGACCCTGACACTGCCATTAGGATGAGCGAGAAACCGCTCGAAGTTGACGCCGAATTGGAAGCCATCGAACGCGCACTGGGGCTTAAAAAAGCCGCGGAAATTCCCGTTTACAGGTGATAACAAGTGAGAATAATTCTAATCGGCTACGGCGTCGTCGGACAAAGCCTAACAAGCATGCTCTTACGCAGGCGCCACGAAACTGTTAAGGACTACGGTTTCAACCCGAAAATCGTCGCCATCGTTGACAGAGGCGGAGCAGCCATAAACGCCAAAGGATTGGATTTGGAGAGAATGCTGGCGCTCAAGAAGCAGAAGGGCACGCTTTCGGCTGACCGTGAATTTGGTCATCCTAAAATGTCGCCGCTAGAAGCAATTGAAACTGTTGAAGCGGAAGTGGTAGTTGAGGTAACTTCTACGAATGTTAAGAACGGCGAGCCTGGATTATCACATATCAAAACCGCGTTCAGGACTGGCAAGCACGTTGTCACCACGAATAAAGGTCCATTAGCGTTGGCTTTTCCCGCGTTGACGGAGCTAGCTGACTACAACAAAGTATACTTAAGATTCAGCGGCACCGTCGGCGGAGGAACGCCCGTCTTAGAACTGGCTAAAAAGTGCCTGGCAGGCGACAAGATACTGTCGATACGTGGAATACTGAACGGCACGACAAACTACATTCTCACGGAAATGGCGGAGAAACACATAACGTTCCGGCAGGCTCTGGCTAGCGCCCAGAAACTAGGGTACGCCGAAACTGACCCGTCAATGGACATAGACGGCTTAGATCCAGCCTGCAAAGTGGTCATAATGGCTAACTGGATAATGAATAAGAAACTCACGCTGAAAGACGTAGATGTGCAGGGCATCCGCGGCGTGACTTTGGAGGCGCTTGAGAAGGCAGCCAAACACGGAAATACCATCAAGCTGATAGGGTCGATAGACGGCAAAGCACGAGTCGCACCGACGGAAGTCTCAAGACACGACCCGTTATGCGTCGGCGGCGTCCTCAACGCCGTAACCTTTGTCTCCGAGTTCGCTGGGGAACAAACCATCATCGGTAGGGGCGCAGGCGGACCAGAAACTGCAAGCGCCGTTTTAAGAGATTTATTAGACATAAGACACAACTTAGCTGACAAAATGCTCACATGAAAAACAGAGGAAGGTTGAAAGAAATGAAGAAGATAGTGATGAAGTTTGGAGGAACTTCAGTTGCTACTGGCGAAAACATTCGCCGCGTAGCCAGCTTAATCGCGAAAAGCGCTAAACAAGGCTGCGCAGTCATCGTCGTAGTTTCAGCTTTGGACGGGGTAACCGACGAACTCTTCGAAGCCGGGGAACAAGCCCAAAAAGAAAAGCAAGAGTACATTCAAGCGTTCAAACAAAGAATGCTCGAAAGACACTGCACCGCAATAACGAAAGCCGTGAAGGATCAAAGGGTTCGAAAAGAAGTCGAAAAAATAATCCAGAAGATAGTCGATGAACTTGAAAAAGTACTCATTGGAATATGTTACGTTGGGGAACTCACTGTAAAATCAAAAGACTACGTCTTGTCATTTGGAGAACGATTGTCCGCTCCCATAGTCTGGGCTGCCGTACGAGACCTGAAGCTTGAATCTCAGTGTTTCACGGGAAAAGAAGCGGGAATAGTAACCGATTCGAACTTCGGCGAGGCAAACCCCCTCATGAATGTGACTGTGCATCAGCTGAAAGAGAGAATCGCTCCGTTGTTGGAAAAACATGTAATTCCCGTTGTATCGGGTTACATCGCCGCTACCCAGGATGGTGTGGTCACGACTCTGGGACGCGGAGGATCAGATTACACTGCAACTCTCGTGGGCGCTGCCCTAGCGGTTGATGAAGTGTGGATTTGGACCGATGTGGATGGGATAATGACCGCCGACCCAAGAATCATTCCGTCGGCAAAACTTTTGCCTGAACTCTCTTACCAAGAAGCGGCAGAGATGGCGATTTTCGGAGCCAAAGCCATGCATCCGCGAGCGTTGGAACCGATCATGAAGGAAAACATCCCCGCCCGAATAAGGAACATTTTCAATCCGGAAAACCCTGGAACGTTCATATCGGGCAAGCAGACAAAGAATAGCACGAACGCTGTAAAAGCAGTCGCCATCATCAAAGACGTAGCAATGATTAACGTAAGCGGCGCAGGAATGGTTGGGGCACCCGGCAGTTACGCTAGAATCTTGGATTTGCTCGGGAAGAACAACATTAACATCATGATGATTTCAGCCGCGGCTTCCGAAGCAAACATCTCGCTCGTGATCCGCAGAAACCTGCTCGGAAGAGCGCTGAGCACGTTGGAAATAGCCCTGTTGAGCAGGGGTTTCGTCAGCGACGTTACCGCAGAGGACGACGTTTGCGTGGTAGCAGCCATGGGCGCCAACATGAAGGGCACCTTGGGCGTGGCTTCAAGAATCTTCACGACGCAGGCTCGCAACGGAATAAATATTCGCATGATTGCTCAAGGGTCGTCAGAGCTGAACATATCCTTCGTAGTTAAAGAGAAAGACGGAAAAGCCGCGGTTCAAGCAATTCACGACGAATTCAAGCTAGACAAAATCTAACTCGCCACCCGTTGGTTTCCGTTTCCGTTCTTTCCATCCTTGTTGTGCAGTTCAGACAGTTTAAGAAGAGTTTCCTTGTAGACTTGGATGCTGTCTAAGTACTCGCTGATGACAATGTGTTCTTCCAGCGTGTGGTCCAAGTGCGAGTCTCCCGGTCCATAGGTGACTATTGGCAGGCTCATGGCTTTGCCTAGAATGTTCATGTCGCCCGTTCCTGTTTTTCTCAGCAGAGTGGCGGGTTTGTTCAGCACTTTCCGAACTGAAGAAGATAACGCATGCACGAGAGGTGAACTCTTGTCGACTTCAAAGGGTTCCA
>DATEAU010000004.1:0-2962 GCA_035288165.1 Bathyarchaeia archaeon | reverse complement strand
AACTCACGATGCACGTGGGGTTGGATGATACTGATTCTATTACAAACGGGTGCACAACATACATAGCCGCGCTTCTGGTGGAAATGCTTGAGCAGCTGAAAGTCGAATTCACGGATTACCCCAACCTAGTGCGGCTTAACCCTAACGTGCCGTGGAAAACTAGAGGCAACGGCGCACTTTGCCTGCGATTCAAGATTGATAAAAGACTGGAAGCAACAATTAAAGCGATGGCAGTTGGTCTGGTGGAAGAATACGCTGATCTGAACTCTACGGGAACAGACCCTGGAGTTGTTTTCTTCTGCGAGTCCGATATTCCTGAAGAACTCAAAGTTTTCGCGAGGAACGCTACAACAGGCATCGTCACATTGAAAGAAGCGACGAAACTAATCGGTAAATTCGGAGGCGAAGCTTTAGGTTTTAACACTTGCAGAGGTATCATCGGCGCGTTAGCAGCGGTCGGCGAAACCCTCGAAGGGGACCACACTTACGAATTAATCGCTTATCGTTCACCAGAAAATCGAGGCTCAAAAAGAAAAGTCGACAAAAACTCGATTTTCGAAATGGACAAACTGACAGACCCTTACACGTTCAACAACGTTGATTTGGAGAAGCAGAGGGTGATTATTACGCCACGCGGGCCAGACCCCATTCTCCTCGGCATAAGAGGCGAAACCCCCGAAATCGTAAAGAAAGCTTTCAGAATAGTCAAGCCTTTGGAACCTGTAGAACGATGGATAATCTTTCGGAGCAATCAAGGCACAGACGCGCACTTAACCAGAGTGGCGGCTCTAAACCAGGTTAAGACTTACAGCTCCATCGTTGTCAAGGGAGTTGTCTCCAGAAACCCAACGAAAATTCCTCTGAGGCACATTATCTTTTCAGTCAAAGACCCGACCGCAGAGGTTGACTGCGCCGCTTACGAACCAACAGGCACGCTTCGCAAAATAGCAGAGAAACTAATCGTGGGCGACGTTGTCGAGGTCTACGGTGCAGTCCGGCGACGCCCAAAAGATGAGCGGTTGACGGTGAACCTTGAAAAAATAAACATACTTTCGCTAGCCCCAAACTTCACGTTTCAGAATCCGAGTTGCCCAAGCTGCGGCAAGCGATTAGAATCCATGGGCAAAGACAAAGGTTTCAGGTGCAAAAAGTGCGGCGCAAGATATGAAAAAGCCCAAAAAACCCGTGTTGTCAGGGAGAGAAGTCTGAAGCCTGAACTTTACATCACTTCAACTAGGTCACAAAGGCATCTGACAAAACCGTTTGGGCGATATGGACTGGAAAAGAACTACGTAAGAAAGGAAAGGCTCATCAAGTGGCATAGTTAACGAGGCTAAAAGACTACTCGACTTTTGTGATTTGCGTCTTTGCTGGCTTCTTAAAAAGTCTGCTAAAAACTGGAAAAAGGTGCTTATAAAGGGATGATGTTATATACTCCCTGCTTATTTAAATAGAGCTGTACGGGAATTTGTATGGGCAAAACTAAACCGATAATTAAAATCCAGAACATCGTCGCCTCAGTAAGCCTAAACCAGAGAATCGACCTACAGAAAATAGTTGAAAAGTTCCCACAAACCGAATACAACCCGAGCGTGTTTCCAGGCTTAGTTTTCCGCCTCAAAAAACCAAAAACTGCAACATTAATTTTTGGCACAGGCAAAATGGTTTGCACTGGCGCCAAATCAGAGAAGGAATCACGAAGCGCCGTGGAGAAAGTCGTCAAAGAATTAAGAGGCCAGGGAATCACCATAACCGAAAAGCCCGTCGTCAACATACAGAACATCGTCGCTTCCGCGGAGTTAGGCGGAGAAATCGACTTGGAAAGCCTCGTTTACAAGCTCAGCCGAGTCATGTACGAACCCGAACAGTTCCCAGGAGCCGTCTTCAGGATGGACGAACCCAAAGTGGTTTTCCTCATATTTTCCGCGGGCAAACTGGTCTGCGTGGGCGCGAAGAAGGAAGAGCAAGTTTACGAAGCGGTCGACAAAATCCAGAAACTGCTTGAAGAAAAAGACTTAATCTACTACCCCGAAGCTGTAGCAGCGAAATAGTCTCCAATTATCCTTTAATTTCCCGTTCGCATTCTTCTGCGCACCGCGGGGTTTTCTTCCGCCATCTTCTTCAAGGCTAACTCAAACGTTTCGTCAGCAGCCAATTCCCTTTTTATGAACACGCCAGTTCTTCCTACCTCATCCCTCTTCATCAGGGCGTGAACACGATCCAGAACCGTCTCAACCGAAATTCCAAGAACCTTGGCTACGTGTTCCTCTCTGCCCAAGATGCTGTTTTCAACATGCCCAGCCTCGGTGGGTTCAATCAGCATCAGCCGCTTATCCACTCCGGCTACTCGTATGTTTTCACGAAGCTGGTTTAAGCTGGCTTCGCCGCCGAAACGGTAAAACTCTCGTTCGACTCTGCGCATACTCATCAGAGGAAAAGACACGCTTGCTTTTTCGTCCACCATTATGTTTCCTTTCATGGCGTAGTTAGGCGTAGCTTGAACGATGAACCGCGAGATTATGGGCAGGTTCGCTTTTTCCAGCGCTGATTCAAGTATGAATGATGATGGAGGCTCAGCAACGAAGACGTCGACATCGCTTTTCTTCGTCACGTCACCTCTGGCAATGCTTCCATGAACTATGGGGTGCATGTGAAACTGCTCCAGAGCCGTCATAACTTCCGTCGCTTTCGCTCTGAACTCTTTCAATAAATCCCAGCGTGCACTATTGTATTGGACTTCTTTGATTTCGGCGCGTCTCTCCGGTTTTGCGCTCACCCAAGATCGTCTCTTCTGGGAAGATTACGGTGCATAGTTTATTTAGTCATTCGCCCTCAAAGGGAGATTAACATGCGTGAAGCTGATGACCAAAACGCAGGTGAAATGCACTGGTTGCAAACGCAGAGAACCCTTCTTCTTCAGACCTTACTCTGGGCAGCGTCTCTGCAAAAAGTGCTTCACCGA
>DATEAU010000003.1:0-2674 GCA_035288165.1 Bathyarchaeia archaeon | reverse complement strand
GTTTTGGGCATGACCCTGCAAAGCCTGTGCTTGATTTATCAACCCGCGCTCATGGCGATGCTGCTTGACTCGGTAGCGCCTGAAAAGAGAGGCATCGGCTTCAACTTCCAATCAGTCTTGCTGAACTTTGTGGCGTTGCCTGCTCCCCTTATTGCTGCGGCTCTGGTTTTGGTAAACGGAGAGTATGTTTCGCCTCAGTCAGATTTGGGCATGCGAGTAGCGTATACTGTTGTTTTCGCCGCTTATGTTGCAGCCGCGGTTTTGCGTTTGAGGCTGAAGGAGACGTTTCCAGTTAATAACGCTCATGAACGTCCCAGAATCCTGCAAGCCTTCCGAGAATACCCAAGGTGCTTTCGCGAGTGCTGGCGCGTCTGGAGCCAAATTCCAAAGTCAGCATCTTACCTTTTCGTTTCCATGGTCAGCATAAACGGCGTGGTGGCGGGATGCCAAATATTCTTCGTGGTTTACGCCAAGGAAGTCTTGGGAATCACAGGATTGCAGTGGGCGATTGTGATGGCGTTCATGTATCTGAGTATAGCTCTGCCCGCTTTGCTGGCTGGTTTCCGAATGGACGTGACAGGAAGAAAAGGCTTCCTTGTCTTGGGTTTCCTTCTTTACGTTCCAGCCATGCTTCTGTTCGTAAACGCAGACTTCACCCTGCTGCTGGTAGCGTTTTTCCTGTTCGGCTTGGGAAACATGCTTCGAGTGAACAGTTCTCAAGCGCTCCTCGGCGATTTGATTCCTCGTGAGGTAAGAGGCAAAGCATCAGGATTCCTCCAGTTTTTCCTGTTCTTCACACAAGCGTTCGTTTACCTTCTAATCGGTTTCCTCTACAGCTACGTTGCGCCCCAACTGCCCTTCGTCCTGTTATCTGCAATCGCCGTGCCCATCGCAATGCTCGTAGTTTTAAAGGTAAAGGACCCCAGCATAAAAGAAGTCTAATATTGTGGATAGATAGGCATTTAGGCTTGAAAACAATACTTAGAGAAAACAACTGATGAGGGGAGCAAGGTTTGGTGAAGATCCGCGAAATCCTAGAAGGATGCCACGAAAACAAGAAAGTGTCCATACGCGGCTGGGTTTACCGCAAACGCGAGGGGAAAGGCATGATTTTCCTCGTCGTGCGAGACTCCACGGGCTTCATTCAATGCACGATTAAGAAAGACAGCACGGCGTGGACCGAAGGAGAACAGATAACCATTGAATCATCCCTGACGCTGGAGGGCACAGCTAAGCCTGACCAGCGCGCGCCAGGCGGACACGAAATCTCCGCAGACGCCATTACAATTATCGGATTGGCTGAAACTTTCCCTATAGCCAAAGACAAGAGCGAAGATTTCCTCCGCGACGTCAGGCACTTGTGGCTGAGAAGCCGAAAAATGAACCTAGTCATGAAGGTCCGCGCTAACGTCATGGAGTATGCCCGCGAATACTTTGCGAAGCAAGGTTTCACGGAGGTTTCTCCCCCCATGTTCATCAGCGCCGCTTGCGAAGGCGGCTCCACTTTATTCGGGCTGAAGTACTTCGACCAGAACTTGTACTTAACTCAGAGCAGCCAGCTCTATCTTGAAATCCTCATTTACTCGTTGGAGAGCGTTTACTGCATCGCGCCCTCTTTCCGCGCAGAGAAAAGCCGCACAATCAGGCATTTGACGGAGTACTGGCACATGGAAGGCGAATGGGCATTCGCGGATATGACTGACCTAATGCGGTTCGAGGAGGGACTGTTGGCGTATGTCTGCCAGCAAACCGTGAAGAACTGCAAACGAGAACTGGAAGAGTTAGGGGTAGATGTTTCCAAGCTTGCCTCTGTAACCGTGCCGTTTCCACGAATGACATACAACGAGGCTATTGAACGGCTCAAGGCGAAGGGCTCCAACCTAAAGTGGGGCGACGACCTAGGCTACGAAGACGAAAAACTCTTGGCAGACGAAGTCGGTAAACCCTTCTTCATCTACGACTACCCAACCGCGATTAAAGCGTTCTACTGCAAGACTTACAACGACCGCCCTGAAGTTGCGATGTCCACCGACATGCTTGTCCCACGAATCGGAGAGATTTCCACGGGCGGCGCTAGAGAAGACGACAAAGAAACCCTCATCAAACGCATCAAAGAAATGGGGCTGAAGCCGGAGGATTACGACTGGTACCTTGACCTTAGGCGCTACGGCACCGTGCCGCATGTCGGCTTCGGTATGGGCGTGGAACGGCTGTTAACATGGATGTTGGATTTGGAGAACGTCATTGACTCGATTCCGTTTCCGAGAACCACGAGGCGCTTTTACCCGTAGGTTAACTGTGTTGTTGCGTGTAGCCTGAGAAGTATTCGCGTTTCAGCTGGGTCTTGGGTAAGCCTAAGCTTTCGACGAGTTTCTCCATGACTTCCACCATCGGCGGCGGACCACAAGTGTAGAACATGGTCTCCTTGTGGTCTGGGATTTCCCGTTTCACCATGTCCGCGTTTATCACACCGACGACACCTCGCCAATCACTTGAAGCTTCGTTCAATGTGAAAACCACTTTCAGGTTGCTGTTTTGCTTTTGCATTTCTTCAAGCTCCTTCCTGAAAGCGATATCGCTCTCGGTTCGACAGCCATAGAGCAACGTAATCTTCGTTTTCAACTGCTTGTCAGTGCAGAATTTGCATATGCTCATAAGCGGTGTTATCCCGATG
>DATEAU010000002.1:0-8076 GCA_035288165.1 Bathyarchaeia archaeon | reverse complement strand
GCTTTGGTGGTTAGGCATGTCAAGGTGAAACACATCGTGAGCGTGGACAGTAGCGTCGACCACAAGCTAACTGAATGTGCACAAGTTGAAGGAACAAGGATAACTTATCCGTTATTCACCAAAGAAAATCCTCAGCGGGCTTTAGGCGATTTCGAAACTTCACCTTAGAAGAAGAAAGAATCCAACAGCACCGCACTCAGCTATTTCGAATGCTTCAATCGTAGCGCAGCCCATTTGTCGTCCACCGAAACAATCGCGACAGCTTGGAAGCCGACGGTTTGAGCGAATTCTGCGATTATGCCTCTGTTGATTTTCACTGCGGCTTTTGACGCACCTTTCGGGTAAGCCACCCACAGCAAGCCTTTAGGGTTCACGAAGGGTTTTAGCCGCTCTAACTGTGTTTCCAACTCTTTCTTTGAAGCCACAAAAACCTGAACAACGTCAATGGGTTCGGCGGTTGATTCAGTCACTTTGACGTTTGGCGGGAGTTTGCCAAGTTTCGATTCGTATCCTGCTGGCGCATTGACGAGTAGGATCGTGTAGTTTTCTTTTATTTGCAGTTTCTCGCCTAGTGGGCTTAGTGGACACGACGATACCCGCTTAGGCGTCGTTCTTTTCTTCTCTCCTCTTACCCTCGCCGTTTTGAGCAAACTCGCGGAGTTTCTCCGCCATCTCATTGAGCCGTTTATCGACTTTATAGTTCACGGTTCCTTCCTCGAATGTTCCGTCTTGGCGCCTTTCTCCTGCTTTGACTCCTGTGAGCACTTCTATGCCTTCGTCGATTGTTTTTACGCTGTACAAATGGAATTTCCCCTGTTCAACCGCTTCTACAACTTCTTCCTTCAGCATCAGGTTCTGCACGTTGCTCTCAGGTATCATAACGCCCTGGTTTCCCATTAAGCCTTTGACCTTGCAGACTTCGAAGAAGCCCTCAATTTTCTCGTTAACGCCACCTATGGCTTGCACTTCGCCTTTCTGGTTAACTGAACCCGTCACAGCAAAGCACTGCTTGATAGGCAAACCTGACAAAGCAGACAGCAAGGCGTATAGTTCCGTACTTGAGGCGCTGTCACCTTCCACTCCCCCATAGCTCTGCTCAAAAACCAGCCGCGCCGACAAACTCAAAGGCTTATCCAACGCAAACTTTTCGTTCAAGTAACCACTCAATATCAGCACGCCTTTAGTGTGAATTGGCCCACCCATCTTCGCTTCACGTTCAATGTCAACCACGCCTTCCCTGCCCAAACCCAAACTAGCAGTGACACGTGACGGGTTGCCAAAGGCGAAGTCTCCGAGACCCATCACCGACAAACCGTTAACTTGCCCCACATTCTCCGCATCAGTATCAATTAGCAGGATTCCTCTTTCGATCATCTCTTGAATCTTTTCCTGAATGAGCTTAGAGCGGTAAACTTTCTCTTCGACGGCTTTCTTCACGTGGGTTCCTGTAACATTCGCGGATTTCTCCTGCAAAGCGTAAAAGTTGGCTTCTCGGATGATGTCGGCGACTTCGGCGAACTGGGTGGAGAGCTTTTGCTGGTCAGCCGCCAGCCGGGAGCTGTGCTCAACTATTTTGGCTAAGGCTGAACCGTCGAGATGTTCCAGGTTTTCTTTTTGGCAAAGCGTGCATATAAAAGCGGCGTAGCGTTGAACGTTCTCATCCGTTCGAGCCATGGTTGTGTCAAACTCGGCTTTGACCTTAAATAGCTCCTTAAATTCCATGTCGAGGGTGAACAGTAGCTGGTAGACGTAGGGGTCTCCGATGATGATTACCTTGATGTTTAATGGGATTGGCTGGGGCTTCAAGCTTTTGATGCTTATGAAACCGTAACGTTCCTCAGGTTCCTCGATGACTATGCGCTTGTCTCTCAGAGCTCGTTTCAAGGCTTCGTAGGAGAACGGGTTCCGCAGCAACTCCTCCACGCGCACAATCAAGTAGCCACCGTTTGCCTTGTGCATTGCACCTCCACGAATCATCGTGAAGTCAGTTATCAAAGCTCCGAACTGCGCCTCTTTCTCATTGCGTCCGATAAGGTTCTGGTAATTCGGGTTTAACTCCATTACTACGGGTGCGCCTTTGAGGCTGGAGTTGTCAACGACCACGTTTACCTCGTACTTCTTGAAGGGCGCCTCCCTCATCCAAGGCAGCGGAAACGGAGTTTGCGGCTGCGGTTCGTCTCCCTTTATGAACTGAGCCAGATTTTCCAGAATGTCGCTTTGGACGTCGCGAAGGTAAGCTGTGACTTCTGGGGCGTCCTTGTACTTCTCGATGACGTCGTCGACAAGATGGCCGAGGGCGTAGAGGGCGATGTCTCGGTTCAGTTTCTTGATTTCATCATGAATTCTCCGTTCCATGTCGAAGAATTCTCGCATGGTGCTTCGGAGTTGCTTTTCGAGGCGTTCCCGTTTCTCTTGGATCTCATCCTTCGTCTTCTGGGGCAGCGTTATTAGTTCTTCTTCACTGACTGGCTTGCCATTAATCACCGGAATCAGGAGGAGCCCGATGGGCGTGCTTTGGATTACGAAGCTTTCTTCCAGCGCTTTCGCGTTTAGCTTTTCGATTAGTTCTTTCCTTTGCCTTTCTAGTTCTTTCAGGGTAGCTTCCCTTTTCTTAATGTAATCGTCGCTCTCGAAAGCTTTGGGAAGTGCCGACCGAATGTTTTCGATCAAGTTCTTGACATCTTTTTGGAACTCTTTGCCTTTTCCAGCAGGCAACTGCAGGGCTTTCGGTTCGTACTGGTTGGAGAAATTGTTGACGTAGCACCAATCAGGAGACGCAGGCTCAACTCGGGCTATTTCCTCGACGAAGTTTTTGACCGCCGTTGTTCTGCCCGTTCCTGGCCAGCCGGCGACGTAAATGTTGAAGCCATGGTCTCGGATGCCTATGCCAAATTTTAAGGCTCTTACGGCTCGTTCTTGACCTATGATTTCTCGTAAAGGAAGCAGGTCTTCGGTGGTTTCGCAACGCATGAAACTGGCGTCACAGGTTAACCTGAGTTTTTCCGGGGATAACTTTTCTATCATGCCCAATCTCAATCTCCCAATGTCTAAAATAGCTGTAACTAATTTTGATTCGTGTTCGTATTATACTCTTCGGTGAACGCGAACGTGTAGATGAAGCGTTGTACGATTTCTTTGTTCCTAACCTCTGGATGAAACAGCACCCCGTAAACGTCCAGTTGCTTGTGCTTTATTGCTTGTACGCATTGCGTTGATTCAGCCAGAACTTCAAACTCACCCGAAGGCTCGACGGAGAAATTGTGCAACGCATAAGCCTTGAACTCTGAAGAGAAAAGCGGATTCGCCTTCACGATGGTTATTTCCGTCATCCCAATTCCCAAGCACCGCTTTAGGCGTAAGCCGAAGACTAAGCCGATGGTTTGCATACCAGCACAAATTCCCAGAATCGGTTTACCGCAGGTTTTTATCCACTCGAACTTTTCAGGCTGCGATAACGTGCCGTTGTCTTTGAGCGGTGTTCCCGAAAGGATGATGCCATCGCATTCTCTTGTGTCTTCGATTCTGAGTTCCGTGTAATGCTTTACCACGCATTCGTCAAGCTCCTTGGCTATGGAGACGATGGGGAGGACAAACTCGTAGAAGCCCAGCGAATTCTTCTTGTAGTTCATGTCGATGACCAGAATCATTTTAGTACCAGCCTTGCGTTTTTGACCGTGAGGACTCCTGAGTTGCCTTTCGCGTCAACTTCGTAATCCATGACTTCGATTTTCTTCTTGAACATGGGCGCGTCCAAGACTGTGGTTTCTATTTCGCCGCCTTCTCCAGACGGACTTATCCCAAACTCTTTTTCAAGCTCCACCAGCTTGCCCACGAGGTCTAAGTCTATTTGTTTGCCCAGCCAACTCTCGTCCAACGGGTAGGCAAATATTCCTGAAATCATCACCTTGAAGCCTTTCTTAACGAGTTCTTCGAGAAGCTCCTTTTGGTTTCGTTTCCAAAGAGGATTGAGACACCAAACGCCCAAACGGTGGCAGATGCGCTGGATTCTTGTGGACTGATAGACCGACTCTACTGCGCCTGTAACTACTCCCTCGATGTGGAACCGAGCTACGGCTTCTGCTATTGCTTGCTCCAAGTCTTCAAGTTCTTCCTCTTTCCTGCCCTCCGTAACCCAAGCAATTAACGGCAAACCCAGCGCTTCAGCTTGGAGTTTGGTTAATTCGATGTTGGGCGTGTGAAACATGTAACTCTCTTTATTCCTCGAAACCAAGGTTATGAGGCAGAAGGCTTCTTCATGCTCTGCTGCCATGTGTAGCGCGAAGGTTGAGTCTTTGCCGCCTGAAAACAACATACCAAGTCTCATTTGGTTAGCGTTAGAAGAAAACCAACTTATATACAATGCCATCCGAATCGCGGAGAACCCGAGAATTAAACTTGGAACGTACGATGAATAGGTTCAGGATGCTGAGGTTTACTTCTTTGATTTAACGTTACGAACGATTACCTTAGCTGCTTCATCTATTTCATCTTCTTTCGACCAGCGCCCCAAACTTAGCCGTAGAGCACCCAAAGCTTGTTCCCTGGTAATACCCATGGCAAGAAGGACCGGCGAAGGCTCCATAGACCCCGCGTGGCAAGCTGAACCCGTAGACGCCGCGATTTCTGGCATCTGCTGCAGTAATTCCTCTCCCCCCACTCCTTCGATGCTTATGTTAAGTGTGTTAGGCAACCGTTTTTCAGGGTGTCCGTTGAGCTTTACTTTTTCTTCGCCCAAACCATCAAGAATGTTTCTATGTAATCTATCCCTCAATTTCCAAACGCTTTGGCTAAAAATTGTCATGTTGCTGGAAGCCATTTCGCATGCGTGTCCAAGTCCGATGATGTAGGGTACATTTTCTGTTCCAGCCCGCCTTCCCTGTTCCTGACCTGCCCCATGCATGAACTTGTCAAGCTTCATGCCGCTTCTGATGTACAGGGCGCCGATGCCTTTGGGGGCGTATAATTTGTGTCCTGCTATCGTGAGCAAGTCCACGTTGAGTTTGTCGACGTTAACGGGGATTTTTCCGCATGACTGGGCAGCGTCAATGTGGAAAGTAACGTTTCTTTCTTTGGCGACTTTACCTATTTCTTCAATTGGCTCAATGGTTCCTACTTCGTTGTTGGCGTGCATTATTGTGATTAGAACCGTCTCGTCAGTTACTGCTTTTTCCAATTCTGACAGTTTCACTAATCCGTGATTGTCTACTGGGAGGCTGGTAATTTTGTATCCGAATGTTTCTTCCAAATACTGCAACGGTTTAAGGACCGAGGGATGCTCGATCCCTGAAGTGATTATGTGTTTTCCTTTTTTCTCGTTTGCAAAGGCGGTTCCGATGATGGCATGGTTGTTGCTTTCAGTGCCCCCGCTTGTGAAAACGACCTCACTATGCTCTGAACCGATTAGTTCAGCCACATGCTCCCTAGCCTTATCAATAGCCGATTTAGCTATTCTTCCATATTCGTGACTGCTAGATGGGTTCCCGAAATGCTCTCTTAGAAAGGGAAGCATCGCTTCGAGAACTTGCGGATCAACAGGTGTTGTTGCGTTGTAATCCAAGTAGATGGGTTTCATGTTTTTCATATGCTGACAAGCCTTCTCGATCTCAGTATTTGACACTTCTGGTCTTAAGCCCTTCGTACCGGTCTCCAGCTTAAGGCGAGGGCACCGCCTGCTATGCCAAGTAATGCGCCTATGAAAAATCCGCCCATTCCAAGGAAACTAACGATTGAGAAGACTATAATAACTGTGCCCCACGTTGCGCGTTCTGCGGGTCGAGAGCCCAACATTATTGCACCGATGATGACAACTATCCCAGCTATTAGTCCTATGAACCATAGACCACCAAACGGACTTCCCAAGCCACCCATCATCCCTCCAAAACCGCCCATCATTCCACCGTAGCCATATCCGTAACCGTATTCTCCAGAAAGAATCGCTATTAATGGCCAAATTCCACCGATAAGCATCAGTATCCCACCTACCAAAGACAAAGCAAGTGCTACACCAGGCGTCTCTTGCGAACTCATTTATTCTTCACCTCTAACAGCCTTTTTCCTTCCATTAGAACCACCGCCACAACCAATACTTCTCGAACAGAATCTTTTGCCAATGCCAAATTCTGCTCACACTTGGTTTCTTGATGTTCACCATTCGCGGTTCAGCGTAAAATTCTCCATCAGCAAAACCAGCCTTTCCAAAACCTGTCTCAATAAAGCAGCTACCTTTCCCGTCGAATCTTTTCTCTTCCCCACCTTGGATGTCGGCAACAATGTTGTGGGCAACAACTTTAGCTTGACCGTGCGCGAAGACACCAGCTTTGGGCAACGCCATTCCATCGAAAAGCTTAACCAAAGCCACATCCCCAATGGCGTAGACATCATCGTACTTGGTCCTCAAAGACCATTTATCAACGGGAACCCAAGGTGCGCCGTCAGTCAAACCCGCCTCCTTAACCACTGTTGGCACTCTATGCGGAGGAACTACAATCAGCAAGTCCCAACCTATGTTTACTCCATCCTCAAAGACCAGTTCCTTCTTCTTGAGGTCAGCAGAGGCAAGCTTAAGGTTTGGGTGATAGCTTATTCCACGGGCTTCCAACATCTGCCTTATCATGCCGCCTATTCTTGGCCCAGCCACTAGCATAGGTTGTGGTTCAGGGGTGAAGAACTGAAAGTTAACCTTGTCTCTGATTCCTCTCTTTCTAAAATGATAATCCAAAAGGAGAGCAGCTTCGTAAGGCGCCGCTGGGCACTTAAAAGGTGTACTGGAAACCCCAATTCCTATTGTCCCACCCGAGAAACCTTCCACAGCATCTTTGAGCTTCATCGAAGTCGCCAGGTCATAAAAGTGATGCGCTTCGCCAGATAATTCGGGAATTGCGTAAGGGGCTAATTCTGCACCCAACGCCACGACCAAATAATTGTAAGCGAATTCTCCTGCACTGGTCTTAACGATTCTTGCCGATGGATCGATCTTTGAAACCTCGCCGTTCACGTATTTTATCCCTTTCTTCTCCAATAAACTCAGGTTTCTTGTAATCTGGCTTGGTTTCCTCCATCCCATAGTAGCCCACAAGAAAGAAGGAGAGAACTCGTATTGAGCTTTCTTGTCAACTAACAGGACCTCATGTTCCTTGCCCAACTTATTTCTGAGTAGGTTGGCAGTTACGTGACCGCCTACTCCTCCGCCTAATATCAGAATCTTCATACCCGTTGCTCTTCTCCCGCTCAATTCTAATGTGTATAGTCAGGTGCTCCCTTAAAAACGCATGAAGCAAAAGCAATCTTTTCAGCGCCTCTCAACTTCATTTCCAGTGCCCTAGCATAGATTTGTTTGCCTGGGCAACCACCACAACTGTTAATGCCGATGATTTCAACAGGTCCAGATTCGGCGAAGTTTCCCTCGCCTTTAGTTGCAACTGAAATACAGGACGTAGCTGGGCAATAGATTTCAGTTTGTTGACATCGAATTATTCCAACCTTCATTTCCTTCAACCTTTTTTTACAGAGTTTCTTTCACATCTTGCCCGTGTAGCCTTTTCCTGAAAAGCAATATGCTAACGATTACAATGACCACGATGATAATTAAGACCGCTCCAATGAGTAACCATAACTGGTCTGGTGAAGGCTGCACTTGAGCCTGTTCGCGGAACGGAGCCATTAGGGGAAAGTTGTCTAGATTGTTGTCATCAATGACGAACGGTGTGTCGCCTATTCCGTCGTTTCCAGCCTCGTTTTGGCTCTGTCCCTTCTTTTCGTCAACACCGGTGTAATTCGTCCAGTAGTTTCCGCCCGAAGGATAGCCATTATCCCAAGAGTTTACTTGGCCGGGTAAATCAACGTACACATGCTTGTCCGTGCTGTCAATGAAGTTGTTGTGGTAAAACTTGTTACCTTGATAGGGATGAGTGCCATGACGGTTTGCCGTTATATTATTTCCTATAATATTGTTGCCTGTGGAATTGTTAATTCGAATGCCGTCCACGTTGTCTGTGATATTATTTCCGATTATGTTGTTATTGAAAGAGTCCAGGAGAAAAATGCCGTTGACGAAGCTCCTTATTTGCATATTCTTGA
>DATEAU010000001.1:0-6325 GCA_035288165.1 Bathyarchaeia archaeon | reverse complement strand
GGGCGCTCTTCTCGATATGCGCAAGCCAATCCAAACGATAAGAGATACCACAGCGTCAGCAAAGGATTGGATGCCATCAGCAATCAATGCAACGCTTAAAGTAAATACTCCCATGAAAACTTCCGCAAAACCCACTAACAGTTGTATTGTGAAAGATTTTCTAGCGACTTTTCCGCCTTGTGCAAGCGTGTTTGATTTCAGTTGACAAGCCTCAGTCTCGACGGATGTAAAGATAGAAACGCTAAACTAAAACCTTGTTAGAGCGCTTCGCACTATTCCAATGGAGAAAATTGTTGACAAGCCTGTAAAGATTTGCGGCGTTGCCTTGACCGCGGGGCATAACCAAGGGACTTTAAGATTTTAAACTTTAGAGAGCTATAAGTTTTCCCTTCACAAACAAGTTTGCTGACGAACTGGAGACCATGTTCAACCGCGTGTTGCCACTATATGTAAGGAGGCTAAAGAAAAAAATCGCTCCAGTCATCAATATCCCATGATTCCAAACAACAACGCTTCCAACAAAAAGATCGGAATGACAATTGTGATGCTGAACAAGATGACTGTTATCGCCATAATTCGCAGCGCTCTCCTAATGTGTGCTGGTATTAGCTCGCCTTCGTCGCCTAGCTTGTAGACGCCAAGCTTCTCAAGCTGAACGCCCAATGCTCCAGCCATTGCCCCAATCGTCCAGCCAGCGTTTATGCTCACCATATTCCGCTTGTCACGCAGCATAATGCGCCACGAATCCCGCCAACATTCACCCAGAAGCATCGAAGCCAAAACCATCAACGCGCCAGTCAATCGGGCAGGAACGTAATTCAGCACCGTATCCAACTTTGCCGAGAACCAGCCGATATTCACGTTTGCCGCGTCACGGTAACCCACCATCGAATCCAACGTGTTCACAACCCGAAACACAAAAGCGCCAGCTACGCCAAACAAACCGAAAAAGAACAGCGACGAAGTGACACCATCGGTCGTGCTTTCCGCAATGGACTCCACAGCCGCACTCACGACATGCTGCTCATCCAACGAAGCAGGATCACGCCTAACGATAAAATGCAGCCATCTCTTACCCCCATCCAAATCGCCACGCTCCAATGCCTCAGCAATGGGCAAAGTGTAATGCCCCATACAATTCAACGCAAACGTGAACTTCAGCAACACCGCAGAAACGACGACGTAAGGTATCGGACCCAGCCACAGCCGCGTAAAATACGCAATCAGCAAAACAGGTGCCGCAAAAAGCGCCGAAACACCTATGCACAGGAGTACACCGTTCACCTTTTCCACCAGAGAATTCCCGCTACGTATTCGTGGCTTAAGGTAAGCGATTACATTGCCCATCCAAACTGTCGGGTGAAACCTGTCAGGGACCTCCCCGAAAACCGCGTCAATAAGCAACGCCAAAGCCAAAATAGCCGCAGACTCAAACAGAAACGAAAAATCCATCCAGCACCAATCCTACGCAACGCTAAGCGCCACTATGCAAAACCTCTTTGAGCGCTGCCACTAACCGCTTGTTCTCCTGACGTGTCCGAACCGCCACACGAACATAAAACTCATCTAAACCCCAGAAACTGCTACAATCACGAATCAACACGCCACGCTGCAACATTCCCTCTTTCACCTGAGCAGCAGTGAAACTAGACCCTCTAACATCAAAGAAAACGTAGTTCGCATCAGGAGGAAAAACCGTGACACCTGCGATTTCCGACAACTCACGCATCAGAAACTTCCGCTCCACCCGAATAACCTCTCGCGTTCTCCGAGCATGTTTCTCATCCCCCAAAGCCGCCAACGCAGCAGCCTGCCCGAAACAATTCACGCTCCAAGGCATCTTAGCCCTACACAAAACCTCCAGAACCTCTTCAGATGCCACGCCGTAGCCAATTCGCAAACCAGTCAAACCATAAAACTTCGTGAACGTCCGCAAAACAAACAAGTTAGGAAACCGCTCCACCTCGCCCACAAGCGAATATTGCTTCTCCTCATCCACAAACTCGATGAAATCTTCATCCAAAAAAACCAAAACACCAAGACTCAAAGCCGCTTCCAAAACCTCAAACAACTCTCCACGCCGAACAAGCAAACTCGTCGGATTATTCGGGTTACAAAGGAAAACCGCCTTCGCCCCACGCAAACCACGCTTGACCACATCGGCATCAACCTCAAAACCCCGAACCAAAGCCACATGCTTCACGCGACCACCCACTTTCCGAACCGCACGCTCGTATTCCCCAAACGTCGGCTCAACAATAACCGCTCGGTCACCCACATCCATGAAAACCTCGGCAAACAAATAAATCAACTCGGTCGAACCGTTACCCACAACTACGTTGCCTTTGCCAAGCCCGAAGCGACGCGAAATCGCCTCCCGCAACGCAGTCGAATTCGAGTCAGGATAGTAAGTGAGCCGCCCAAACCCATCCTTCAACGCGTCAAGGGCTTTTGGGGAAGGCCCTAGAGGGTTGACGCTTGAACTGAAATCCACGAAATCCCCCACACTTCGACCCGTTTCGACAGCGACATCCCACACTTCTCCGCCGTGAACGCAAGGTTTGAGCCGACGAACTTCCTCACGTGCTAAATCCTCAGCTTTCCGCATTCTTTCGGTTTACTCTCCGTTTTGAAGTTGACTTGAGTTCTTGTACTCTCGTGTGTCTACCCCCTCCCTTATTTAAAGCGCCAAAGCGCGCTCTTGAGTAAACTCTGTTGATGCCCCTCGATTCCTCCCAAGCAAATCTAACGGCACAAACCGTCCCTGCAAGAGAGCCGCTCAACAACGGTATCTTGGCAGAATTCATATAAACGTTTGGTTGGAACATCCATCCAAAAACACTGTCAGCTTCAGAAACTCCAATAAGCAGCCAAAGCGTCCAAAGCCTCTTTGAAAAGGTGCTTTTCAGGCATCACATCAACGTTTAAGCCCATTTCGGTTAAGGTCTTGGCTGTCGTGGGTCCAATTGCCACAACTGCAGTTTTCGTTTTAATCAGGTCTAGCAGTTGTTTCGCGGCAATGCTTCCTTTGAGCATATCAACGAGGTTTTTTGCTCCGAGGGAACTGCTGAAAATTATGGCATCTATTCGCCCTTCAGACAGGTCTCTGAGGAACTTTTCGTTCAGTTCTCGGTCGCTTGGAAGTTTAGATTCGTAAACGTAAATTTCTGTTACGCTGTTGCCCATTTGTCGGAGCGTCTCTGCCAGTTCAGGTGGCGCTTGACTTGTTCGTGGAATGTAAATTGTTTTTCCCGAAGCGCCACGTTCCCGCAGAGTTTGCATTATCCCGTCGGAAGTGTATTTTTCAGGGACAATGCTTACGTGAACATGGTTTTTCTCAAGCGCCTCAGCGGTTTTCGGGCCAACTGCCATCGTGGCAACACTGTTCAGGCAACTTTTGAGGTTGTCTTTCAAGCCCAGATTCTCGGCAGCGTCGAGAAGGTGCTGAACGCCGTTTACGCTCATGAAAATGACGTAATCAACTCTTCTCTCAGACAAAGCAGCAATAAAACCCTTAATCGCTGACAAGTCGCGTGGTCCTTTAATTTCAATGGTTGGCACAAAGTAGGTTTTTCCGCCCTTCTGCACAATTAGCCTTGCGGCTTCTTCAGCTTGCTCGCGGGGTCTCGTGATGGCGATTGTTTTGCCCTTTAGCGTTTTGGTTTGAACCATGCGAGTTTCCTTCCCAACTCGGCGACTCCGCCTATCACGACTACGGCGGGAGGTCTCATGTTGTTCTTTTCAGCCTCGTCCACAATGTTACTTAGTTTTCCCAAGATGCTTTTCTGGTTTCTCGTTGTTCCCTGCTGGATGATGGCGACGGGCTTGTTCGGGTCCAACCCGCCCGCGACGAGTTTGGCGACTATGGCTTCTAATGATTCTATGCCCATCAGGATGACAATTGTGTCCACCGCGTTGGCTAGTTTGCTCCAGTTTACGGGTTTCCCCGAGTCTCCTGCACGGTGACCTGTAACGATGGCGACAGAAGAGGCGTAATCCCTATGAGTGAGGGGAATCCCAGCGTACATTGGCGCGGCGATGGCGGAGGTGACACCGGGCACTATTTCAAAAGGCACATTTTTCTCCAGCAGTGTTTCTGCTTCTTCGCCGCCTCTGCCGAAAAGAAACGGGTCGCCTCCTTTCAGCCTGACAACTTTTTTTCCTTCAAGCGCTATACTGACCAATAACTCGTTAATCTTATTCTGCGGTACCTCATGCTTTCCTGCTTTCTTTCCAACGTAGATTTTTCTCGCAGTTTTCGGCGCCAAGTTGAGAATTGATTTGCCAACAAGACGGTCGTATATCACAACGTCAGCTTTTCTAAGGAGCTCAACAGCTCTAACGGTTAGCAGTTTTGGATCGCCTGGTCCGGCGCCGACAAGGTATACTTTACCACGGTCCATATTTTTGTCTCCATTGAGCCTCAAAATCTTTTGCTCCTTGCTTTATCAGTTCCTGAGCTGCTTCTCTGCCTAGCTCTTCAGCCTCGTCCAAAGAGCCTCTTACTGATGCGGAGATTCTTTGTTGCCCGTCGAGAGAGAAGACGCAACCATGAAGCGATAAGTCCATGTCGCCTGCGCGTCCGATTGTGCCGATTGGAACACGGCATCCTCCTTCAAGGGCAAGCACAAGACTTCTTTCAGCAGCAACTTCCGCTCTTGTCGAAGGATGGTCAATTGACCGAAGGAGTTCGATGATTTTTTCGTTGTCTTTTCTTGCGGTGATTGCTAAGGCGCCTTGCCCCGCGGCTGGGGTGAATCGGTCTAGCGAGAAACGTTCTGAGATTTGGTTCTCTATACCCATCCTTTCCAGACCTGCTTCGGCTACGATGACGCCGTCAAATTCGCCGTTTTTGACTTTTTGGATTCTTGTGTCAACGTTGCCTCTTATTGCCTTTATTCCTAAGTCGGGGCGCAGATACTTCACCTGAGCCAGTCGTCTTAAGCTGCCTGTACCTATCACTGAGCAACGCGGCAACGCGTCAAGCGGAACTCTATCTCTTGAAATCAAAACATCATGGGGCGAGCCTCGTTTAGGTATCGCTGCTATAACATTCTCTGGAGATTCCACGGTAGGTACATCTTTGAGGCTGTGCACGGCAAGGTCAATCTCGCTGTTGGCTATTGCCAATCCTAACTCCTTTTCGAATATGCCTCTTCTGTCAATAGTAAAAAGAGGCTTTCTGGTGTCTGCATCTCCTAGAGTCTTGATTACTTGGACTTCAAAGTCGAGCTCTGGATGAATAGATTTCAAATCGTGGAGGACAGCGTTCGTTTGCATCAATGAGAGTTTGCTGCCTCTTGTGCCAACCTTCAACTTCATGGTTAAGCAGACCCATCGTTGGTTAACGAATTTGGCAAAGCGCGCATAAACGAGACTTGGGTTATTGCTTGTTTAGCCATGTTCCCACGTCTTTGGCGAAGTACGTTACGATGAGGTCGGCGCCAGCTCGTTTAATTCCTGTTAGAATCTCCAGGATGGCTGTTTTTTCATCTATCCATCCGTTCTGTGCCGCAGCCTTAACCATAGAGTATTCTCCGCTTACATTGTACGCCGCTATAGGTAAGTTAAATTTCAGGCTGGCAGCGTGGATTATGTCGAGGTAGGCTAACGCTGGCTTTATCATAATTATGTCCGCTCCCTCGTTGACATCTAGCTCGATTTCCCTTAAAGCCTCATTGGGATTTCCGAAGCCCATCTGGTAGCTTTTTCTGTCGTCAAACTTTGGTGCGCATTCGGCGGCTTCTCGGAAAGGACCGTAGAAACTGGATGCATACTTCGCGGAATAAGCCATTATCCCCACCTGGTTGAACCCGCCGTCGTCCAAGGCTTCCCTTATGAATTTGACCTGTCCGTCCATCATTCCTGACGGTGCCACTATATCTGCACCCGCTTGTGCGTGACTAACAGCTACTTTCTGCAGAATCTCCAAGGTAGGGTCATTCTGGATTTCACCGTCATTTACGACGCCGCAGTGCCCGTGACTCGTGTACTCGCATAGGCACACATCAGTTATGACTGCAAGTTCGTCGCCATATTCTTTCTTTAAACGGTGAACTGCCTTCTGAACAATGCCGTTTGCGGTATAGGCCGCTGAGCCTTTTTCATCCTTTTTTGACGGTATTCCGAAAAGGATTACTGCTTTCACGCCCTGCTCAATAATGTGACTAACTTCCTCAATAACTCCGCGAATCGGTAGCCGCGAGTAACTAGGCATGAACGTGATCGGAACAGGCGCCCTAGCGTGTTCATCGACGAAAACCGGGTAGATTAGATCGGTGGGCAAAACGTTGACCTTCTGCATCATGCGCCTCAGGGCAGAGGT